>JAGTQS010000065.1:0-7494 GCA_018397055.1 Candidatus Bathyarchaeota archaeon
AAAATCACATCTGTTAAGTTGTTAATCTTGTAATGAGAACCGTTAACCTGCACATAAGCATTTCGACCTCTAATTTTTCTTCATCAAAATTATGTTCATGATAATCCTCTCAAAAGTAAGATTCTGTAAAACCAGAAATAAAAAATGTAGGGTGCCCCTAGTCACCTGTACTGCGAATTGACGAAAAATGAACCTTTACTGATTTTCTATGATTTCGGATTCTCATTGCGCTTTTTTGATGAAGAAAAATTAGAGGTCGAAATGCTTATGTGCAGGTTAACGGTTCTCATTACAAGATTAACAACTTAACAGATGTGATTTTAATGAGCCTCATTGGAAAGGCGATCCGTCTTGAAAGGATTATGAACCGCGAAACCAAGAGAACGATTATTGTTCCAATGGATCACGGCGTAACTCTTGGTCCTATTCCTGGCTTAATAGATATGGCTGACATGGTGAACAAGGTTGCTGAGGGCGGGGCAAACGCTGTTCTTGGACACATAGGACTGCCACTTTACGGTCACCGCAGATATGGGCGAGACATAGGGTTAATCTTGCATTTGATGGGAAGTTCTATTCTTAGCCCTGACCCAAACAACAAAGTCTTGGTAATGACTGTGGAAGAGGCGATGGTTATTGGGGCGGATGCCGTGAGCCTCCACATCAACATAGGTGCTGATAACGATGCAGAAATGCTGAGTATTCTTGGAGAGGTTTCAAGGCAGTGTCTAAGGTGGGGGATGCCTCTGGTTGCGATGATGTATCCACGGGGAAGGAAGGTAAAGTCGGAACACGAGGTGGAAGCTGTGAAACTGGCGGCAAGAATAGGCGCTGAGCTTGGAGCGGACATAGTTAAGACAAACTATACTGGAGACGTAGACAGTTTCCGCGAGGTCGTAAAGGGATGCCCAAGCCCCGTGGTAATTGCAGGAGGCCCAAAAGCTGAAACCCAAGAAGACGTCCTTCAAATGGCGTGGGAAGCAATTCAAGCTGGCTCCGCTGGAGTCTCAATAGGCAGAAACGTCTTCCAAGATCCAAACCCGACAAAGATGGTTCGGGCGTTGTACAGAATTGTCCACGAAAACTGGACCGTAAGCGAAGCTAAAAAAGAGTTAAAGTAGGAAAAGGGTTCCTTTAACTTTCTCTTGAGTAGTACTGGGGCATCCACAAATACCTTAGGATGTTCCGCCTCTCGTTGTCCAAGTACTTTTCAAGATTGCGAGAAACGTCCGCAGCCGTCAAGACGCCGTGAAGTGTGTTTTCGCGAACGACAGCCAGCCTCCTGATCTTGTGCTCTTTCATGACCTTTGCAGCTTCCTGAAGGTCGGCGTCAGGGTCTATCGTAACCAGAGGCGTCGACATAACCTCTGAGACCTTCACCTGCGACCTTCCAGGTAACATCTCGCTCGGTTACTATGCCATATGGCTTCCCTTGCCTCAGAATTATGGCGCATCCTTCGCCCTTCTTTCGCATATTCTGTGAGGCATCGGCAACGGAGACTTCTTCATCGACGGTGACAAAGTCTTTTCTCATGGCCTCAGATACCTTCAAAATCTTCGCCTCACAATAATTTGAACTGCCCCAAAAATGTTTTATTAAGTTCCAAAAGTTAAAGGTATCTCTAGCTAAGCTGTATTTCGCAACAAAGAGTGGTGACACACGAAAAATCTTTTATTCTCAATATATGTTATGAGGTGTCAAAAAAGGTGTATGGAATGATAGGCGCAGTAATCTTTATTGTTGTGTTCCTAGCTGTTCTCGGCGTTTCTCTTGGAATGCCCTGGTTGCCTCCTGGCTACATGATCTTTGATGTTCTTAACATTCCAGCAGTAGATTATCCTGTTCTCGGAATCCCAGCGTATCTTCTATTCAGCATAGTTAATGGTGTAGTCTACGGTTTCATAATTTGGCTAATATACAGCGTGGTTGCCGCAGCGACTGGAAAAGGCAAGAAAGATCAACAAATTTCGTAAACAGTGAACGTTCAAATTGGAGATAAGCAAGTCCCGCCTGGAACATACGAGCCTAGACCACAACAGTAAATAGATATAACGTAAGATTCCTTAAAAAAAGAGAAATAAATATAAATTAGTGAATAACAAATTCTTTGAGGATTTCAAGCATTTTCCTGTCTAAGCGGTCTCCATTAGGCAGTGTTTCACTGTGAAATCCCTCTCGTCCAGTGTTTATTATGCCGAAGGGTCCTCGGAAGTTCCAAAGTGCCCATCCGACCTTGTTCTCTTTTATGATGCTTAGGACGTCTTTGAACCAGTTTAGCTGCGTTTGCCTCGGAACCTTGTAGGCGTACGTGCCCACTTCGCCTACGTGGATGAGTGACCCTGTTTCTTTCCTGAACTCGAACCACGGGTTCATCCAGTTTTCCAGCCATTTTTTGTCTACGTAAACCCCTTTCCACCTTTGAAATTCACGTCTCCTAGCTGAGCCAGGCGGCAGCTTTTGTATGTACTTGTCGAGGTTCGGCGCTTCGCATGGGTACATGGGCTGTTCATCGTAGATTCCCCAAACGCCTGCCCAGCTAGCCATTATGTGTGTGACCCATGGAGGCTCGTAAATGTGGAAGCTTTGCCCAAACAGGGGTTTGTTGATGTTGGGAACTGGCTTGTAGTGGCCGTCTGAGGATATCAAGCCGTCAGCTATGACAAGCCTGTTTTTGTCTTCGCTCCAGATGGCGTCAAGCATTCTTTCAACGAATTTTTTGTAAACCGTCATCGTTGTACCGTACGGCTCGTTAACGAGATTGAAGCTGACTAGCTTGTTTGGCAAACCTTTGTACCGTTTCGCAAAAAGCCTCCAGTGAAACTCGCAAGCTGCTTGAGCTTCCTCGTCCTTCCAGAGGTTGAAGGGTTCCTTGACGCTTTGGTTCACGGTGAATCCTGGTGCTCTGTGAAAACACATATTCAAGTGGATGCCATATTTTTTGGCAAGAGCCACTGCGTGGTCGATCTCTGCTAGAACCTTTTCGTTGATTTTGTAAGGGTCTTCGTCTAAAATCCAGCAGTGGTAGTCCATTGGCAGACGGAAAAAGTTGAAGCCCCACTCAGCAGCACGTATGAAGTCTAATTCCAAAAAAGTGTCGTTCCTATAGAATTTTTCAAGCAAGTTAAAACCATACCAAATCGGTAAAGACTCCATGTTGCCTCACCGGTCCTTCTTATGTGTAACTGTCTATAAATTTCTTTAGGCTAAAATGCTACAGGCAAAACATTGAATTGAAACTAAAAACAAGCAGATGGCAAGCCAAATGTGAGTCACCCTTCAAAAACACATTTCAAAGCTATCCTCCAAAAATGCTGTTCCATGTGAAAATTCTAGAGAAGACTTTACAACAAGTTAGCAGAGACCCACAAACGGTCTGTTAATGTATCAAGTTCTTATATATAACTTGAGGCATTGATATTTAAGACCTAAAATGAAGTTTTCTTTTATCAATCCCGGGCCAAATGAGACTCGTCTTGAAGGCGAGAACATGATGACTGCTGCGTGTCCTCCCCTCGGAATTTTGTATGTAGCCTCGACGTTAATA
Source organism: Candidatus Bathyarchaeota archaeon (assembly GCA_018397055.1). Lineage (GTDB taxonomy): Archaea > Thermoproteota > Bathyarchaeia > Bathyarchaeales > DTEX01 > JAGTRI01. The sequence goes on from JAGTQS010000065.1 coordinate 3,546, forward strand.
GCCAATGGGTTTGAGGTTTCAGTGTTAGATCATGCAGCTAAAGGGATGTCCATAAAGGAGGTTGCTGATTGGGTTATTAAGGAGGAGCCTGATGTTCTCGGTTTGTCCGTTTTGGTAACTTCCAGTTTAACTGCGCCTAAAATTGCAGAGGAGGTTAGAGAGAGGAACCCCGACATTTTGATTGTCTTCGGAAACCATCATGCAACTTTTAACGCTGAAAGGATCCTCAGAAAATATTCCTATGTTGATATGGTCGTTAGAGGTGAGGGTGAACAAACGTGCCTTGAACTTGCAAACTGTTTGAAACATAATAGGAACTTTAAAGATGTCCAAGGGATCACTTTTAGGCATAATGGCAAGATCGTTTCAAATCCTGAAAGGCCACTGATAAAAGATGTTGACATGTTACCCTTCCCACAAAGGGATCTTTTAGACATAGAATACCACAACACAACTGTCGGAATTAATGCGGCTCCAAAGAAATTCACCAGTTTTCTTTCTTCCCGAGGGTGTGTTTTTAGCTGCCGTTTCTGCAGTTGTGCCAGTATTGCTAGGAGCCATTGGAGGGCAAGATCGATTGACAACATCATGGACGAGCTTCACCTTCTAGCCAGCGAAGGATACAAACAGATGTTGCTTGTTGATGACAACTTCACCTTGAACCAGAAGAGGGTAATAGAGCTTTGTCGGAAAATGAGAAAAGAAAAGATAGACATAGAATGGTTTTGTGAAGGAAGAGTTGACCAGGCGTCGTATGAAATGTTTCGGGAAATGGTGAAAGCGGGATGCCGAATGATGTACTTTGGCATTGAAAGTGGAACTCAAAAAGTTCTCAACTATTATAATAAGAAAACGACTCCGGAGCAGTCTAGAAAGGCTGTTGACATTGCAAGGAAGTCTGGAATCGACCTTATTGTCGGCTCCTTCATTTTGGGAGCACCTGACGAAACAAAGGTTGAAATACAAGAAACCCTTGATTTCATAAAAGGACTGAAAATCGACATTCCCCAAATCAACATTCTAAGTGTCGTTCCCGGCAATGCCATATGGGACGAGCTAAAAGAGAAGCAAATGTTTGATGAGGACAAGTATTGGGAGCAGGGGTTCTGGATTTCAGATGTATGTCCAAATGCGGTTCCCGTTGACGAGGTCAAAGAGATGGTTCGAGATTTCTATCACTCTTACATTTGGTCTACAAAATATGTTGCGAAGCAAATTTGGCTTACAATGAAAAGCCATTACAGACTAAGCGTTTTGTTTGACAGCCTAAAATCGATTAACACAACCATAAACAACATCTCCAATTACTTAACGTTATAAAAATAATGTAAAAGGCTTAGTAAATTTGACAACAAAATAACAATAGAACTATGATTGGGTTTAGTGATTAAAATTATTTTTTTTCTCTCATGGAGTTTCATTCAATTTAAAGCACGTATGACTTCAATCATATATTAATATGTTAGTTTTAGAATATGAAAGGATTCTTGATTTTATTTCGTTGATTACGTGTAGGTTAATCTTTACAAGTTTTGTTTGTACTATGTTTCTCTGTGTCTATGTGCTTAAGAGAGAAAAAAATTGCTAATTAATGTTCTTAGATGGCAAGTAGTAGAACTCCTATGAAGATTAGGGTTCCAGCTATCGCGGTCTTAAGCGTTATTTGTTCACCGAGAAGCAACACAGATAACAAAAGCACAAATAGTAGGCTTGCTCTGTCTACTGGCGCAACCTTTGAGGCGTCAGCCATTTTTAAAGCGGCAAAGTACAGTAGCCACGATATGGCACCAGCAACTCCGGAAAGCACTATGAAAATCATATCCTTGCTGGTTAGCTGTGTTAATTGGGAACCCTTATCCATGGCTACTACGAAGCCAATTAAGAAAACGGTCATAACAATGGCTCTTAGGGCAGTAGCAACATTAGAATCAACTCCTTGCAGCCCAACCTTTGCAAAAATTGCAACAAGCGCCGCAAAAAACGCGTCTAAAACAGCCAAAATAAACCAATCCAAATTAACCACCGGATGCAAATTACGATAACAACATAATATTCTTTTCTAAATTTGCAAAGAAAAGAGGAAACGGTAAACCTTCATTGCAGTGCATACAAATCATAAAAAAGTTTTTCTCCTAATATAAAGCACCAAAACAAGTATAATGACAACGATAACTATGTGAGTGACAAAATATGTATTTTTTGCCACAATAGGGTTTGATTAGAATTTAGTTCTTAGTATGGGTATTAAAACTATATGACGTTATGTATAGAATATTTTTTGCATTATGTGAACATCTCGTTTTCCGAATTTTTTGCCGACTTTCTTCAATGTTCCAACGTGTTCAAAGCCGAATGACCCGTGAAGGCGTACGCTGGCTTCGTTGGACCCGGCGATTTGGGCGATGATTGTGTGTAGGCCGCCTTTTTGTCCTTGGTCGAGAATTTCTTTTATGAGCTTTTTGCCGACGCCTTTTCCCCGATACTCCTCTTTCATGTAAATTGAAATTCCAGCAGTATCAGAGTACGCACACCTATCTGACCATTGACTTAAAGACGCCCAACTCACAACCCTGCCGTCCAGCTTAGCGACCAAAATGGGACGCCTCAAATCGCGGCTTTCAAATCAAAGCTTTTGCTCCTCAACAGTCTTCGGAACAGTGTCAAAAGTAGCAACAGTCCGCAAAACAGCCTCATTATAAATCTCAGTTATACCACCTAAATCCTCTAACACCACACGCCTAATCAACAACAAACAATTAATCCCAACGCTGTTAAACCAAACCAAAAACACAAAAGCCACATTAAACCTTTACTGCACCAAAACCCTACAATAATCAGTACCAAAACATTAACAACGAAAACCCAAACCCAAAAACATGCAACATAACCATGAATTCCACAGAGCCCATAATATAGAAAAAAGTGTCAATGCGCATGGAACAAGCACAACGCAGGGGAGATGGTCAAAAAAGCTGACCCGACTATGTATACCCCCTCCCCCTTCATCAACACACAAACAACAACCAACAAAAAAATACAAACAATAAAAACATGGAAAACACGAACAACACCACACATAGACCACGAAATTCGTCCAGACGCAAGAACTTTTTCAACCCGACACCTCGGGTGATTGGGATCCGCGGGCTGAACTGGTCGGCCGAAGCCTTCCAGCGTACACCCCGGCTCCATATACCCCATCTTCTATGGGAACCCTCGTCCCGCGATGAGACCCGTCACCGAGTCTCAAACCTTGGGAATGGCCGCCTCTTCTCGGGAGCAGCTTCGAGCTTAGATGCTTTCAGCTCTTATCCGCAGCAGCGTGGCTGCCCGGCAGTGCCCTGTCGGACAACCGGTAAACTAGAGGCTACAGCGTCCCGTTCCTCTCGTACTGGGAACCCTTTCCCCTCAGGCGACCACCGCTCCCAGCAGATAAAGTCCGACCTGTCTCACGACGGTCTAAACCCAGCTCACGTTCCCCTTTAATAGGCGAGCAGCCTCACCCTTGGCTTCTTATACGGAGCCAGGATGGGAAGAGCCGACATCGAGGTACCAAGCTGCGGGGCCGATGGGAACTCTCGCCCGCGACGAGCCTGTTATCCCCGGGGTAACTTTTCTGTCGCCGCCAGCCCCCACCAATGAGGACATGACGGCTCGCTAAGCCAGGCTTTCGCCTCTGGATCCCTTGCGTCGGAGGATCCAGTCAGGCCAGCTTTTGCCTTTACGCTCTACGACGGGTTTCTGTCCCGTCTGAGCTGACCTTTGGGCCCCCTCGATATTTTTTCAAGGGGGTGCCGCCCCAGCCAAACTGCCCACCAACCGTTGTCCCAGCGCATTCGCGCCAGTAAGGGATACAGCCGCAAAAGGGTGGTGTTCCATTGTCACCTCCCCTAGCCTCCGGAGAAGCTAAGATCGACGGCTCCCACCTACGCTCTGCAATCACAACCGT
>JAGTQS010000065.1:7503-7746 GCA_018397055.1 Candidatus Bathyarchaeota archaeon
ACAGGCTGCAGTAAAGCTCCACGGGGTCTTCTTTTCCCGCTGGGAGTCCGTGGACTGTTCGTCCACGTTACGTGGGTTCACCGGGTACCAAGCGGGGACAGCGGGGTCCTCGTTGTTCCATTCATGCGCGTCGGAACTTACCCGACAAGGCATTTGGCTACCTTAAGAGAGTCAGAGTTACTCCCGTCGTTTGCAGGCCCTTAGCCAGGTTGAACCCAGGTTTCAGGTACCTGTACTGGACAG
>JAGTQS010000067.1 GCA_018397055.1 Candidatus Bathyarchaeota archaeon
GCTTCTCATCAAAAGTAATGCAACAACTGCGCCTGCCGCAGCTACAGCTGCAATTATGACGTACATTATTGGAAACCCGCCTTCTCCAATCGGGGTTAACGTAACTTCTGGAATTACGTCTGTAGTCTGGATGCACGGTATCGCTGTTCCACTGTACTGCAGCCCTTGGTACTCTGGGGTATAAGGCCAATTTAATGTTTCAACGATTACTTTCTTATTAGCTCTGATTACGTGTGTTCCAGGCGTAGTTATCACATAGTAAGAGTCAGCCTCAACAGAATAGACGTCGCCATCAACCATGATCTCTGTGTCCTCGGAAGCAAAAACGTACGCCTCAACGTATGACTCCACTGGCAGAAAGAACGGTGTGTCCTCATCTGGTTTAACTCCGAAAAACCCTATTCCTGACCCGTATGCACCGTAGATTCCGCTTGCCGACCTCATGATTGAACCGTTGTGGATGCATTCAAGCGTAATTGGCTGGTCACTATGAACAAAAATAGCTGGTGCTTTAGGTTTGAAGCCCAGTCCACTGTTCGCCTCAACGGTTGATGTTAAAATTTTCTCTTTGGTTTCTAAACTCCAAACAGTGACCGTGGTTTCCTGTGTGGCTGAAACTCTGTATCCGTAGCTTTCTGTCGCGTCCCAGTTAGTGTTTGATAATGAATAGAAGTTTTTTCCCACGAATCCTCCTTCAGCAGACGGCACGAAAAACGTGGTTCCATCAATGTTTCCTGAGTGTATCATAATGGCTCCTGTAGACTCAACTTTGTAAACCGTGAAAGGTTCCCAAATCAGTCTTCTGTAGTCGTTTGCTTTCAGTGAAAATGTTTGAATATTGCCGTCTTCTCTCGTCACAGTTACTTCGGCGTCTTCAACTGTGAAAACCGTGTATTGTAGGTAAATGTTGAACTGAACCGCCATGAAGATAAACTCTTTACCAGCGTAGGCTCCGTCTGTGGCTTGATAAAACGTGAAAGGCAAGGGATAGGCAGTTACACTTTCAGCATCAAGGGGAATTTCTTCGTAGTTCAAAAGCAGGACGTTCGCTAGCTCGCTTGTCTCCACCTTAAAGAAGGTGCCGTTCTTAAAAACAACGTAATGTGTCTGCATATTGTCTATTGTAGTTTCCGAAACTATGGAGCTGTTGTCCAAACAGTAAACCCAAATATGCGTGCCATCTTTCGTGGCCGTAATTGCAACTAACGCAGCCTCAGCCACTGAGCCTGTGTCAAGCCTCCAGCCTGAATTCACATCATTACTGTCTGTAAGATTGTAATTGTAGATTTTGGCAGGGACATAGCCATAATATGTGTATTTCTCCTGCCCGTAACTCTTATAGACAAGTGTTGAAGATAGAAGCAAAAAGAAATCAGATAACAAAAGTAAAAATGTCGTTACTATTACCAAAATAGGTTTCAAACTGAATTTAGATGACAACATTAATCACTGTCAGTAAGTTAACTTAATTGTTCTTATAATGATTTCCCAAAACCAACTTAGATGAGTCTGGCAAAAACAGGCCTATTTTTACCGTTGCTTCTTACAAAAAGAAACGCCATAATTATGGTTGCCATAGCTGCAGCTCCTATTAAAACGTATACTATGGGAAATTCACCTTCCAGAGGTGTGACTTTTACGTTTGAAACCGTGTCAACCGTTTGTATGCTCGGTATCTGAACTCCGTCGAACATAAGGCCTTGATATTCCGGTGTTGAAGGCCAATTTAGAACTTCAACAACTACGTTTTTGTTAGAGTGAATTAGGTGCGTTCCTGGTTGTGTAAGTAAATGATATGTGTCAGCGTCTATTGTATAGACTTCGCTGTCTACGGTAATTTCTGATTCTTCATTTGCGAAAATATAGGCTTCAACAAACGAGTCTACGGGAAGATAGATTGATGTTTCTTCATTTGACCTAACACCAAAGTATGAAACACCTGATCCGTATGCACCGTATATGCCATTTCCGTTAATGTTCACAAGCGAGCCGTTATGAAGGTAGGCAAGCGTGATTGGTTTGCTGCTTTGTACAACAATTGCTGGTGCTTTGGGCTTAAAGCCCAGTCCACTGTTCGCTTTAACATTTGCTGTTAAGATTTTTTCTTTGGTTTCAAGGTTCCATACCGTAACAGTTGTGTCTTCTGCAGTTGAAACTCTGTATCCGTAGCTTTCCGTAGCGTCCCAGCTGGTCGTTGACCACGAATAGAAAGTTTTACCAACAAATCCCCCTTCAACGGAAGGCACAAAAAATGTCTGCGGTTCTCCCCAACCATCTGGCAGGCTGCCAGACTGAATCATAACGTTACCAGTAGATTCGATTTTGAAAGCAGCTAAAGGAGGCAAAAGCATAAGCGTTTTCCAAGAGTTGACTTTTAACGTGTATTCCCATTTTTGTCCATCCTCTCTTGTAACCGTGACCTCAGCATCCTCCAAAGCAAAAATCGTATATTGAGCGCTTATGAAATCGCCTGCTGTGGCTATTAAGACAAATTCTTTACCAGCATAGGTCCCGCTTGTAGACTGAAAAAAAGTCTTGGGCGTAGGCATGTTTGACTCGTTGCCAAAGGGAACTGAACCGTAATCCAAGAGCAAAACGCATGCGAGCTGGTTTGTTACTACCTTAAAGAAGCTTCCGTTCCTGAAGACGGTGTAATGCTTCTCCAAACTGTCTATGATGGCTTCAGAAACCAAAGAACCGTTGTCTAAGCTGTAAACCTTAACATAGGTGCCATCTTTGATTCCTACAACAATGACCAGTCCGGCACTTGATGCTGAACCCTCTTCAAATGTCCAACCTGAATTAAGATCGTTATAATCAATAAGATTATACTGCCACATCTTTGCTGGAACATAGCCGTAGTATGTGTATTCGTGCTGTGCGAGCGATCCAAAAACATTTGCAGACCATGTGTATGAAAGAGAACAAGATATCAAAAAAACTGTGACCGTGAATCCCAAAAGATACTTATCATTTCGACTAGTTTGTAACATTACCTATTCGCTTTATAAAGGCGATATTTGAGGATAAAATTTTTGCTTAATAATCGCTGAATAACGTAATTTTTGTCAACTTTACTTTTTGCCGCGTCCTCTAATAATTACTAATCCTATTGCAACCCCTACAACAACCACCGCTGCTCCTATGATAACATACAATATTGGGAATCCGCCTAAAGAAGTCAACGACACATTAACTGTAATGTCAACTGTTTGCACAGCCGGTATTTGAACACCATTATATATGAGACCTTGATACTCAGGCGTGTTAGGCCAGTTTAACGTTTCAACGACCACGTTTTTATTAGAGCTTATTACGTGAGACCCAGGAGTCGTAATCACATAATATGAGTCTGCATCAATGGAATAGACATCGCCATCCACGGTTATTTCTGTATCCTCAGATGCGAAGATGTAAGCCTCAACATACGAATCAATGGAAAGGAAGAAAGGAGTTTCCTCACCTGGCCTAACCCCGAAGTACCCAACGCCGGAACCGTAAGCCCCGAAGATTCCCTCGTTTCCAACTGAACTTTCAATTGAACCATTATGGAAGTACGCAAGCGTAACAGGCTTGTCACTTTGCACAAAAATGGCAGGCGCCAGTGGTTTAAAGCCAAGCCCACCGCCTCCCGGAACATTTGCAGTTAATAATTTCTCCTTTGTCTCAAGACTCCAAACGGTGACTGAGGCGTCTTCCACAGATGATACTCGAAATCCATAGTTTTCAGTCCAGTCCCAACTGGTCGTTGCCCACGAATAGAAGGCTGTACCGACAAAACCGCCATAAGCACTCGGAACGTAAAAGGTTCTTGCATTCCCCCATATGTCCACAGGCCTTCCTGACTGAACCATGATGTAGCCAGTAGATTTAATTTTGAAGGCTTTAAAGGGATACAACAGCAGCTCTTTCCATGCGTTGGCATCAAGCGAAAAATGTTGTTCCTGTCCATCTTCCCTCGTAACAGTTACGTCGGACTTCTCTAGAGCTATAACCGCATATCCTATACTATAATCGTTCCCTAATCCTAACACGTAAAATTCTTTACCAACGTAGGCTCCGTTAACATCCTGGTAAAACGTGTCTGGGAAAGGAGCGGCCGTTGCATTACTGAGCGGTATCGATCCATAATTAAGCAGATAGACGCATGCGAGCTGGTTTGTTACTACCTTGAAGAAGCTTCCGTTCCTGAAGACGGTGTAATGCTTCTCCAAACTGTCTATGGTGGCTTCAGAAACCAAAGAACCATTATCTAAACTGTAAACCTCAACATACGTATTGTCATGCATCGCTAAAACTGCAACTAAGCCCGCGCTTGAAACCGAAGTTGGCATGGAATAGTATCCACTATTAGGATCATCTTGGTCTGTAAGGTTGTATCGCCACATTTTCGCCGGAACGTAGCCATAATATGTGTACTCCTGCTGAGCGTGAACATTGAAGACGGCAAACGACGAAAAAACAAGGAACAAAACAACCAATGAAAACAAGAACATTACTATAGCTGCTTCTTTCTTGAACAATTTTCCAGCCTCATTCAAAGCTCCAATCATATGAATATTCAAAATTATATTTAAAAGCAATTAAAATTTTTCTATAGATTTCATCCCTCCAAAAAAGGAAGACCAAAGGAAAAAAGGACCGAGATCCCATAAGTACCACAATTTCTTCAACATTATAATACAAACTATGATAAAATATCTGAATCCGCAATTCCACATTGATTCCACAGAGTCTATATAAAGAAAAAAATTTCTCAATACGCACGCGAAAGCTGAAAATGACGGAGTACCAAACCATTGACAAAATTTTGGAGGAGCACCATCAGAGATTTATTTCTTCACTGTAGCAGTCTTCAGTTGCCTCGTATAGTCATATAACGCTTCAAGCATCCTGTTTCTATACTTGTTTGCCTCGATTATTTTTACAAAACCGCTTCCCACGATAGCAGCATCCGCACCGCTTTGAATTACGGTTTTAACATGCTCAGGCCTAGATATCCCAAATCCGACAGCGAGAGGAATACGGCCACACGTAACTTGACGTGCTCTTTTAATCAGCCTAATTGTAGAACCGTGAATCTTTTCTCTTACTCCAGTTACCCCGAAAATAGAAACAAGATAGAGAAACCCCGATGTGTGCTCAGCAATGTTTCTAAGCCTTTCAATAGACGTGGAAGGAGCAGCGAGAAAAATGGTATCTATCTCGTGGGCTTCAGCAGCCTTCTTGTATTCAGCCGCCTCCTCGATGGGAAGGTCAGGAACAACAACTCCATCTATCCCAAAAGCCTTAGCAGAATCAAAAAAATTCTTTATACCCATCCTGTAGATCAGGTTAAAGTACGACAAGACGACCAAAGGAATATCATTCTCTTTTTTGATTTCCTCAGACATCCTGAAAACCTTTTTAACCGTTGTTCCTGCCTTCAACGACCTCAAAGTTGCTGCTTGAATAACAGGTCCATCCGCAATTGGATCTGAAAAGGGGATTCCAAGCTCAATAATGTCGGCTCCTCCCTTGATGAGAACATCAGCAATCTTGGCGGTATACATTGGATTAGGGTCGCCTGCGGTAATATAGGCTATTAATCCGCCTTCGTTCTGCCTTCTCAGTTTTGAAAATGTTTCCGCTATTTTGCTCATATGGGTTCACCGAGATAGTTGGCTACTACTTCCACGTCTTTGTCTCCTCTCCCAGAAAGGGTGACAACGATTGCCCTGTCCTTTCCCAAGGTTTTAGCCAGCTTCATAGCGAATGCCAAGGCGTGAGAAGGCTCTAAAGCTGGAACAATTCCCTCGCTTCTTGAAAGTTTTACAAAAGCGTCTACGGCTTCTTTGTCAGTAGCTACAACAAATCGTGCTCTTCCAATACTTCTAAGAAACGAATGCTCAGGTCCTACGCCTGGATAATCCAATCCCGCTGAGATGCTGTGCGTGTTAAGTATCTGGCCGTCTTCGTCTTGAATAATGTACGTTAGCATACCGTGAAACACGCCTTCATCTCCCCCACATATCGAGGCAGCGTGCTTCCCAGAGCTAAGCCCTTCTCCGCCAGCTTCAACGGCGTACAGATCGACTTCAGCATCATCCAAAAAAGGATAAAATGTGCCTATAGCGTTGCTTCCGCCACCTACACAAGCAACAAGAGCGTCTGGAAGTCTACCTTCTTTCTCGTGAAATTGGCTCCTTATTTCTTTACCAATGACGCTTTGAAAATCCCTAACCATCATAGGATAGGGATGCGGACCAACCACTGAGCCTATGAGATAATAAGTATCTTGGACATTTGCCACCCAATCTCTTAAAGCCTCATTAATGGCGTCCTTAAGGGTCCTCGATCCAGAATCGACACAGTGAACGTTAGCACCTAACATTTTCATCCTAAAAACATTAAGTCTCTGCCTTTTCATGTCGTCAGCACCCATATAAATCTCAGAACGCAACCCAAGAGCCGCACAAGCCATAGCCGTCGCTACGCCGTGTTGCCCAGCGCCGGTTTCAGCAATAACCCTACTCTTACCCGTTCTTTTCGCCAACAACGCCTGCCCTAAAGTATTGTTTATTTTGTGAGCCCCACCATGAGCCAAATCTTCACGTTTCAAGTAAACCTTCGCTCCCCCAACTGCTTTTGTAAAATTTTCAGCAAAATACAATGGCGTGGGTCTCCCAGCATAATCTTTAAGGTAATAATTAAGTTGTTCTCGAAACTCAGGATCTTCTTTGGCCTGCAAGTATGCCGTTTCCAGCTCCTTAATTGCTGTCATTAAGGTTTCAGGCACGAATTGTCCTCCGTACTTTCCGTACTTTCCGCCTATAGGATACTTTTGCAACCTCAATTAACTTCTACCTCCTTTGCTCGTTCTATAAACTCAAGTACTCTGCATCTGTCCTTAGCCCCTGGATGAAACTCAACGCCGCTTGAAACATCCACAGCATACGGCTTAACAACCCGTATAGATTCCTCTACGTTTTCCGGAGTCAAGCCGCCTGCAAGGATCAATGGCTTCGGCTGAATAACGTCCCTTATTCGCCTACTTAGACTCCAATTATGAGTCTTCCCTGTACCCCCGAACATGCCATGAACATGGGAGTCAGCCAAAACCGCGTCAAAGGTTTTTGACAGATCAACAGCCGCAGAAATGGCACTTTCAGATTCAGCTTGAACAGCGCCTATAAGGCGCGTGTTCACAAGGGCGTCGCGTATTTTCTCGTTGAATCTTAGGTCGTGAACCTGAATCACGTCAGGATTAAGTTTTTCATAAATTTTCTTTAAGTTCTTCAAACTTGTATGAACTGTCACTGCAACCGTTTCAACAAACACAGGAGTAGCCTTGATCAGCCTCTCAGCCTCATCGAAAGAGAGGTTTCTAGGTGACTGGGGAACACCTATCACGAAGCCTACGGCGTCTGCCCCAGCCTCTACAACCATATTCAGGTCTTTAAGAGAAGTTATTCCACATATCTTAACCCGAACATGACTCAAACCGCTTCCACCAA
>JAGTQS010000068.1 GCA_018397055.1 Candidatus Bathyarchaeota archaeon
CAACTAATTCATTATTGAAAATGGTCTATAGACATTTCTTTGTCATTTGAATAAATCTTATTTAAAGTAAATTTTATCGAATAAAACATTACATATTTAAATTGAAAAATATATAGTATTATCTTTGATGAATTAAATTGACCCTTCCATGCGAAAAAACTGCAAAATACGTTTTCCCAGTATTCAGGTCACTAATAGCTAGGGAACTTGTTGAAAAATATAATTTTACCCAGGTTGAAGCTGCAAAAAAACTTGGGACAACACAAGCTGCTATCAGCCAATACCTCCACGCAAAACGGGGATATGGAAACGCTGACCAAATTAAGAAAATTATGCCAAAAATACAAGAATTAGCCAGTGACGTAACAAAACGAATTGTTAATGAAAACTTATCTCCCGACCAATCAATCGTGATATTCTGCGAGGTTTGCAGGTCAATCCATACCTCATAGATTTTTTGATCGTTGTATTCAAAAACGCTAGCTTTTGCATTTTTTCATATTTTTTTGTTAAATATTTATAATAAACGGAAAAAGTAATATTAAATTTAAGTTACTCTATACTTGTAAGAGTTGGAGATGGGTTGTTATAAATGTCTGAGGATTATTTCTCTATGGGTGAAAGGGATGCCAAAATTCTAGCTAAGAAAATTAGCCGTGAAGATTATGAAGCCCTTAAGGTTCACTGGAAAAACAGAAACTATACGTTACTTGCTTTTATGTTAAGAAGATACGGGTTGGATTTCAAAGGATTAACATACCTCGAAACGCTTGTTAATGAGCTCATCAAAATTAAAGAGGGCCAGATCAAGGCAACATAATAAATTAGTATAGCCCCAAATGTTAGAAATTCTTTTTAAGCAATCTTCTTTCAAAAGAAGACGGAGAAGACGGTCTTGCAGTTAAAAAGGATTATTTTGGCGATTTTTGGGTTAATAACGACAATCGTTGGTTGGGGAATGTGGAAGGCACCTCACATAGATTTTGACACATTAATCTCACTTATTGCAGAAGAGGGTGTGCGGTTAGTAAACGACCCCTTCGCTATTCTAGGTCTCATAGTTATGTTGCTGGGGCTTTGGGTTTTCTTCAAGGCTATTCTGGAAGCCGAAGACGTAAAGAACATTTTGTCTTTCGGTAAAAATCAAGACGAATTTTAGCAGCTTTAGCAACTGTGAATGCGGAAGACGCTATAAAATAAGTGCAGTGGAGATTTTATATTTTGGGCAAAGCTTTTTAGAACAGTTTTAGATAGCTTAATTATGCCCCAGATATCCGTCATAGGCGCTGGCAGTGTAGTTTTTACAGGTAGACTCATAATCGATTTATGTTTAACTAAGAGCCTATATGGCTACACAGTCGTCTTGATGGACATTGACGAGAAACGTCTAAACACGATGTATAGCCTTGCAACTAGGTACATCAAAGAAATGAACGCGTCTTTCACGATTAAGAAGACAATGAACAGAAAAGAAGCATTAACTAACGCCGACTTCGTCATAAATACCGTTAAGGTCGGCGGCTATGAACCGATGGAAATTGAGAGAAAAATCGCAGAGAAATATGGCTATTATCGAGGTATAGGTGACAGAGTTAGCGACTATTACGGCGGCATCGGAGCGTACCATCAACTAAATTTCTTCTTAGACTTAGCCAGAGACGTTGAGGACATCTGTCCAGATGCTTGGTTACTGCAGGCCGCGAATCCAGTGTTTGAAGGCACAACATTAATTTCGAGAGAAACAAAAGCTAAAGTTGTCGGCATCTGCCATGGACATTTCAGCTACACCGAAATCGTGAAGGCTCTTGGCTTAGAAATCGAGGATGTTGACGTAACAATAGCAGGCTTCAATCACAACATCTGGCTTGTAAATTTCCTTTACAGAGGCGAAAACGCCTATCCTTTTTTGGATCAATGGATTCAAAAAGAAGCAGAAAAATACTGGAACAGCAGCGAGTTTCTGAACAGTCCACCTTGGAGTGTGGAACAACTTTCGCCAGCCGCCGTGAACATGTATAAATTATATGGTCTCTTTCCAATTGGAGATACCGTAAGAAGCGCATCGCCTTGGTGGTATCACACTGACTTAGAGACAAAGAAGAAGTGGTTCGGCCCCACAGGAGGGTTTGACTCAGAAATAGGTTGGTCGATTTATCTGAATCAGCTAAAGACAATGCTTGACCAGCTGTATGCTTGGTCTAACAGTCCTGAGGTTGCGTTAATAAAAGCTTATCCACCGTCTTTTAGCGGAGAACAACATATTCCCTTCATTGACGCCATCGCAAACAACAAAGAAGTTCAGCTCCAATTAAACATTCCAAATAATGGAGCGATAGATGGAATACCAAACAATGTGGCGGTTGAAATTCCGACTCTAATCAACAAATCTAAAGATGACCGAAAAAAGGTAAACGCTCTACGCATAGGAAAATTACCCAAGCGTCTAATGTTGCATGTTCTGGTCCCAAGAATGTTGAGAATGGAGCAAATTCTTCAAGCATTTCTAGAAGGTGACAGAAAAAGTCTACTTCTCACAATTATTGAGGATCACAGGACAAAATCTTTTGAAGACGCAAGTATGCTTATTGACGAACAGTTAGGTCAATCTTGGAATACAGAAGCATCGAAGCATTATAAACAGTGAAATCTATGAATTTCCGTAAAAGTCTAGGTTACTCGTGGTTCGTAGTCATAATTTTATTTGTCTTCAGATCCTTACACACGGCGGACATCTTTGTAATCTCAGTTGTCCTTCAGCAGATTCTTGATGAATTTGACATCACATACACAAGCGGAGGCCTAATATTTACTGCAACGTTCTTTATGTCTGTCTTCCTGTATCCAGTTTGGGGATACTTGTCCGACAGATATTCACGAAAAACCCTAATCAGTCTATCTGGCATAATTTGGGGACTCACAACGTGGCTTAATACGGCTTCCAAAACATTTACAGACTTTCTCATAACACGTACCATCACCGGGGTAGACGACACGCCTCCCTCAACAATGAACAGTTTAATCAGCGACTATTTTCCACCGAACAGCCGAGGAAAACCGCTTGGACTGATCAGCGCATCCGCAGCTTTTGGCGCATTGATCGGCACAGTCTTAGGTGTAGTAATAGGCTACGTTACAGGCTGGAGAAACCTGTTCTATTTTACAGGAGGCGTTGGAATCGTAATGGCTTTGCTTGTATATTTCTCGGTAAAAGATGTTCCTCGGGGAAGCTCCGAACCCGAGTTTTCAGACATCAAAATCAAAGAAGATCTTTACAAAATAAATCTCAAAGAGTTCGTTTCGCTCATCAAAAAGAAGTCGCTGCTCTTTCTTAGCTTACAAGGATTCTTCGGGGTTTTTCCGTGGCAAGTCCTCCAAGCTTGGATTTTCACCTACATGATTGGGGAAAGAGGGTTAGATGAGAACCTGTCAATGATCATCATGCTGATTTGGCTTTTGAGCATGATCGTAGGAAATCTGGTAGGCGGACTGCTTGGAGACTTGTTTTTCAGGAAAAACGTTAAGGGAAGAGCACTCGTAGGCGCAGTTGCAGTGTTTCTTTCTGCACCAACCCTTTACATAACAATCATGTGGCCCAAAAACAATGTCATAGGATTCATAGTTGCAGGAACAATAGCCTCTTTCATTTTACCAATGGCAGGTCCAAACGTTTCTGCTGCTGTAACAGACATTTCTGAACCCGAGGTAAGGAGCTCGGCTGACGCCTTGCTTAGAATATTCGAGTACGGTGGATCCTCAGCTGCACCTCTGATTTCAGGAGTTCTCGCAGACATGTATGGACTAGGATTAGGCATACTCTACATTTCAGTTTCAACATGGATGATTTGCGGAGTTCTCTTCGTTATGCTTGCATTTGTCATCACAAAAGACGTACTGGAGATGCGCGGAAAAATGGCTGAAAGGGCAGAGAAGATTAAGGCAATTCACCTATCTCAATGATGCGTCTATAGGTCTCTGCGCTTTTTCTCTGAATCCTTTCTTTAGTTTTAAAGTCCACGGCGTACAATCCAAACTTCATCTTAAAACCCGAAGCCCACTCGTAGTTGTCTGTCAAAGCCCAGTGGAAATAGCCTCGAACATCAAGTTTTTCACTGTCTATAGCCCTGTCCAGTTCTCTTAAGTGCTCAGTAATAAAAAGAGGCCTCAGTTTGTCTTCAGCATCAGCTATCCCATTTTCGGTCACAAACATGGGTTTCCCATACTTTGACACGACCCTCAAGGCTTCTGTTAAGCCCTCGGGATAAAGTTCCCAGCCAAAATCAGAAGTTGGTCTACCGTCTGCTGAAGTGCTATTAGGTTTGCAGTCGTTTCCGTAGCCAGATACTATTTCAGGCACAAAGGGGATTCCAACAAAAATCTTTGCCAATAACGACCTTCCACGTTTGACAACGTTTCGAGTATAGTAGTTCACACCTACCCAGTCCAGTCTATTGGCAAGGTAACTCTTAACTTCGCTTTTTTCTTTTTCTCCATTAAGGTTTTCGTCAAGCCACCCAGATGAGGAGGCTTCAAGAAAGAATTGATTATGAAGGTGATTAACAAAAGCAGCCGTTTCACCATCACGCTGTGGATCCTGAGGAACAATCAGAGACACGTTTTGAATAACGCCTACTTCTGCGGAGGAGTTGCTACCGCTTTGGGCTTTTTCTTTATCCCATTCCTTTATCGCGTCATAGACCCGTGCATGAGCAACAACCGTGTTGGCTATTACCTTCTTAAAAGCATTAAAGTTTCTTACACCTGGGGGAAAGTATGCGATCTCCGGTAACACGTATCCACTTTCGGCGATGACTAAAGGCTCGTTAAAAGTTATCCAGCGATCCACAAGGTCTCCGAGTTTCCAAGATACGTAAGACGCGTACTTCCAAAACTCAATTATCGTATCTTCATCAAGCCAGCCTCTTGGACCTGACTTCAAATTAGAGTTTCGGGCAACTATTGGGTTGTGAATCCAAAGAGGCAGGGTGAAATGGTTTAGGCAAACGAATGGTTCAATGCCTTTTTCTTTTAAATCAAGAATCATCGAACGATAATGGTTCAACGCATCATTGTTTGCGGTTTTCTCAAGTTTCTCCATGAAACCTTCTTCAGCATGAATTCCGGATATCTTTCCGTCGTCCGTTTTTTCAACGTCGACTGCCAGCTCTCTTGTGCTTTTTGGGAAAATTCTGCTCCACTCTATGCCGATTCTGTATGCGTTGAGACCTAGACTACGGCAGATTTTGTGGTCTTCTTTAAAAAGAAGCCAATAGTTAGGACCGTCCTCAGGAAGGTCTCCGCTTACCTTTTTCTTTTCAATGTTCTGTTTGTCGTGCACCCATGTAAACCAGTCAGTATTTTCGTGACATCCTCCACCGAACAAGTTCGGTGGCTTCCAAGTTTCGTTCAACCCGCCTGTCAGGTCGGTGTTTCATGGAAGCTTTCAGAGGTTACGTCCTTTCGCTTATAGACTTTAACGGTTACAGACCAAACCTTCAAGGTCATCGCGTTTACGGGCTGCGTCGCATGACAGCCAAGAGGCTCAGCCCCGTCTCCAAGCGTATAGCGAGGAGACCTCTCAAGTGCACTCGGCACCAAAAAGACTTTGCTGAAAACATGTTTAAGGCTAACGCAATTCATCCACCCTTCAAAGAAAGGTGGTCTATTTGCTAAGCCTATATCAAGAGATGCACGTGAAGGGTCACCCATTTCAAACTGGAACCCGCATGAAGATGCTCCCCATAAAAAACTTTTCGGAAAACCCATACTAATCAAACAAGAATTAGAAATGGCTGTATTTAAAATTTTGACGACACCTTTATTCTTTGGGAGAAATGCATGGAATTTTTGTTCATTATTACGCTGCGTTAATCTGAATGTAAAAAAATAGTCCAACACGTTGAAATGTTTGGTTTTATTGTGGTGCAGAGGGTGGGATTTGAACCCACGAACGCCTTCGCGACAGGCTCCTGAAGCCTGCGCCTTTGACCTAGCTTGGCTACCTCTGCTGAAATTCTCGTTTCATGTTTTTTGAAGCCTTTTTATGTGATTTGCCTCTGCAAATAGTGTGTAAATGAGATGAAAATATAAAGATGTTACGTTTGTAGGTTGGCAACAAGAATGTGGAAGATGCTTTTGTAACATATATACCCGCATGAAAGAGAAGTTTATATTTGGCTTCTATTCAGCATCTGAACCGATGCCAAGTGACTTTGGGCATGTTAAAAACCTTCAGTTCGGACGTTCGAACGCTTATTAAAGGAAACATTAAGGTACTTGCCGTCCGAGACATGCTCATAACCGTAATTGTGGCTTTAACTGGCGGACTTGACGCACTTTACGTAAAGCAGGTTCTAGGAGCCGATTCAGTTGTATTAGGATTCCTTGCCTCAGTGTGGTCCGCAACGTTTCTTTTTTTCATCCTAATAGGAGGATGGATGTCTGATCATTACGATAAGAAAAAGATGTTACTACTCGGAATGGCATTAACTCTACCCAACCCCTTGATTTTTGCTTTGGCTCCTAATTGGAAAATCACAATCATCGCGAACCTGCTGGGAGCAGCTGGCGCCGCGTTTTCGACGCCGGCTCATGTCGCGATATTGTATTCGTCTTCAGAACAAAGGACAAGAAGCAGAGTTCTCGCGGTTATGAGTACAATTAACAGTTTGGTCAACATCGTAGTTCCACCATTTGGCGCATTGCTCATCCAAACACTTGGTGGCCTAAATGAGATTCGCGTAATCTTTGTTGTTCAGTTCTTTCTTTCAATATTAGTGCTACATTACACGAACAGAAAAATGTCTAGTTTATCCAGGCACGAAAACATACGATCAAAGGGGCTTACAGAGTCAATTAAGGAAGTTTTCGGACAAATGGGACACATATACAGAGTGTCAAAAGAAAGAAAGGCAACAGCGTGGCTGGTTATTGCTTTAACAGGGCCTTGGGCTTGGGAAACAGTGATGCCGTTTTGGGTCATTTACGCAGCGGAAGTTTGTAAGTCTTCTTTGTTAATTTTAGGTTTTCTCCCAGCGGTTTACAGCCTTACAACAGCATTGCTTTTGTATCCGTTAGCTGAAGTTTCAGATAGGAAGGGTAGAAAAAAAGTTATTTTGCTCGTTCGGCCTTTTCTCCACTTATGTGTTGTAACACTTTTGATTGGTGGCATATTCTCAGATCTGCCTTTTACGCCTTTAATTCCGCTTTTAGCATGGATTCTTCGAGCAATAGGTGACTCTTCTTCGCCTTCGTGGATTGCAGCCTCAATAGAAGTTGTGCCCGAAGAGCTGCAGAGTCAATGGGAGGCTACCAGAGATTTTCTATGGAGAGCAATGACGATTCCTGCAAGCATATTCGGCGGGTTACTTTGGAGTATAGATCCGAAGCTTCCATTCTTATGCGCATTTCTTGTTGACGGTTTGATAAGATTTCCACTGGAAATTCATCAA
>JAGTQS010000069.1 GCA_018397055.1 Candidatus Bathyarchaeota archaeon
AAAGAAATTTTAGATAAGATTGTTGAGGAAAACCTGAAGAAAGCCGCTCTGTGGCATGAAGTCTCTGACAGGCTAAATTCGTCAGCCATGGATCTTTCTGGAGGGCAGCAACAAAGACTTTGTATTGCAAGGGCTCTCGCGGTTGAACCTGAAGTCATATTAATGGATGAGCCTTGTTCAGCCCTTGATCCGATAGCGACGGCAAAAATAGAAGGATTAATACGAATCCTGTCTAAGGACTATACAATTATTGTCGTAACGCACAACATGCAGCAGGCTGCGAGAGTCTCAGATTATACTGCGTTTCTTTATCTTGGAAAACTGATAGAGTATGGTTTAACCAAAGATGTTTTTGAGAATCCAAAGAACGATTTGACTGAAAAATATCTTACAGGAAAGTTTGGGTAGGTGAATGTGTCTTGAATAGATTGCTTGATGCTGGTTTAGAAAGGCTTACGGCAATTCTGCTTCAAATGGGAAAGGTTGCAGAAGAGGCTGTGAGGCTTTCGATTGAGTGCTTTATGGTTGGTGTAGACGCATGCCAAAGGGTGCAACAACTTTCAGATATATTGGTTGAAATGAATGTTGATGTTGAAGATATAGCGTTTGAACTAATAGCTAAATATCAGCCTGTGGCATCGGATCTAAGAATCATTAAATCGTATATCAAAATTTCGAATGATCTTGAAAGATATGGTAGATATGCTTGGGACATTTCATTCGTTCATAAAAGGCTTGCGCACTTTGAGAAATGCAAGGATCCTTTGGCTATTATTGAAGAGATGAGCGAAAAGGTGATCGGTATGGTTCACGCCAGTATTGAGGCTCTAAAAACGCATAATTCAGAACTAGCGAAAAGTCTTGTTGAAGTGGAGAACGAGGTGGATGCCTTATATTTCAGACACCTTGATCATTCCACAGAAGTGTCGATATCTACTAAGTGTCTGATTACAAATACTTTGGTTGTGAGATACTTAGAGAGGATAGCAGACCACGCCACGTATATAGGTGAATCGATCGTCTACATAGCCACGGGGGAAAAGGTGGCTTTTAGGTGATTGTGAGTTATGAGTATTAAAGATTTGAACCAAAGTAAAAAAAGAAATAATTGGAGAGGTGTATGAAAATGGAAAAAAGAAGCTATTCATGGTTTGAGAGAAAAAGAAAGACAGAAGCCCTGAACTTGGCTCAAATTCAGATCGCAAAAGCTCTTGAAACCACAGACCTTCTTCACAAAGCGGTGCAATATTGTTTAAAAGGAAAAAGAAAAGAGGCGATGCAAAGCGTAGAAGACTTGTTTAAAACAGAAGAAGATGTCGATAACCTGCGAAGAGAGACTTTCCGAGAACTGTCGAAAAGTGGGATACTGCCTTCCGATTCTAGAGAAGATCTGATGCATCTTGTGAAAAGGCTTGACACACTTGCTGACCACGTGAAAGATGCAGCTAGATGCCTGAAAATGATTGGCGACCTGAGCGTCCCTAATGAATTGATGGAAAAGACTAGTCTTATGACTTTTGCTCTTATGAAATGCGCAACATCTCTACGGGAAAGCATTGAAAAGATTGTTGAAGATCCCGCAGAGGCCATTGTGAAGGCTAAAGAGGTTGAACGAATTGAGCATGAGGTTGACCAAAACTACCTTAATATTAAGCCTCTGTTTGTTAAATACTCGCAGCAAATGAACGTTGGGGCAATAGTAATTTTCGATGACCTAATCGAGTTTATAGAACAAGCAGCAGACATGTGTGCAGATACAGCAGACTACATAGTGATCCTAGGAAGCAGAGAATAAACGCATTTTATGGTTCGCATTTAAACCTGTTTTCCTAACATTTTTCTTTTCAACAATGGTACTAAATCTACTAATCCCTAGGTTAAAAATGTATGTTTATATTTTTGTTTGTGTAGCTATGATTCTACACGTCTTGCGTGGAGATGGGTATGTTGGGTGAGAAGAAAGAAGAACAAGAAAAACGTAGTAAGCAGACAGAGGCTTTGAAGAAGGCTTTGGAAGCTGAGAAAAAGCGTTCGGAAGAGTACCTTGTTCAATTGAAGTACGCTAGGGCGGATGTTGAGAACCTTAGGAAAAGTTTTGACCAGAAGTTGGAGGAAGCCCGAAAATACTCTAATGAACGCATAATCATCGAGTTACTGGATGTTGTTGATGAGCTGGAAATGGCTGTTCAATCCGCTCGTTCTTCTAACTCAACAGAAGCCCTTATCCAAGGAGTTGAAATGACGCTTAAAAAACTTAGAAAAACACTTCAAAACGAGGGTGTTAACCCAATAAAAAGTGTTGGGGCGCCTTTTGACCCTTTGAAACACAATGCCGTTGAACGTACCGAGAAAGAAGGCGTTGAAGGATGCATGGTAATAGAGGAAATTAGAAAAGGTTATACCTTAAGAGAAAAAGTGATTAGACCAAGCATGGTCAAAGTTGTTATGCAACCATTACAGTCACAAAAGGAGGCTAAATTATATGAGTAGTGGCAAATCAATTGAGAAAATTATTGGTATAGATTTGGGAACAACTAACTCCGCAGCCGCTGTCTACGAAGGCGGCAGGCCAGTCGTAATCCCAAGCGCCGAAGGACCGACAGTTGCGGGAAAGATGTTTCCTTCAGTTGTTGCCTTCACCAAGGACGGAACATTATTGGTCGGTGAGCCGGCGAAAAGGCAAGCGACAGCGAATCCTGAAGGGACAATTTTCGAAATCAAGAGAAAGATGGGAACAAACTACAAGGTGAACATCGCAGGAAAAGAGTATACGCCACAACAAATTTCCGCCTTCATCCTTCAGAAGATAAAGAAGGATGCAGAGACATACCTTGGAACTACGATTAAGAAGGCCGTAATTACGGTTCCAGCTCACTTTAACGACAACCAGCGGCAGGCTACAAAAGACGCAGGTGAAATTGCAGGCTTCGAGGTTGCAAGAATAATCAATGAGCCGACAGCAGCATGTCTTGCGTATGGAATTGACAAGCTTGAAAAGGAGATGAAGATACTTGTCTTCAGCTTCGGAGGAGGCACCCACGACGTAACAGTCATGGACTTTGGAAAAGGCGTCTTTCAGGTGCTTTCGACAAGTGGAGACACGCAGACAGGAGGTGCAGACCTGGATAAGGCAGTGATGGACTACCTTGTCGAAGAATTCCAAAAACAAACGGGAATCGACCTACGCAACGACAAGATGGCAATGTCAAGGTTAAAAGAGGCGGCTGAGAAGGCGAAAATCGAATTATCAACATTGATGACAACCGACATCGATTTGCCATTCATAGCAAGTGATGCTTCTGGACCGAAGCACTTGCACTTTACTCTCACCCGAGCTAAGCTTGAATCCTTGGCTCTACCAATTGTCATGAAGACAGAAAAAACAATAATAAGAGCGCTTGAAGACGCCAAGTTAACGCCGAAAGACATTGACAAAATAATCCTAATCGGCGGAATGACGAGGATGCCATACATCCAAAAGTTCGTTGAACAAATCATGGGTAAGCCAGCAGAGAGAGGCGTAGACCCAATGGAATGTGTAGCAATCGGCGCTGCAATACAGGGCGCAGTGCTCGCAGGTGAAGTGAAGGACCTTTTGTTGCTTGATGTTACGCCTTTGTCGCTGGGCGTTGAAACCCTCGGTCATGTTTTCACAAAAATCATTGAAAGAAACACTACGATACCTACTAGGAGAAGCCAGATATTCACTACAGCAGCAGACTTTCAGACAGCTGTCACAATTCATATTCTTCAAGGCGAACGCCCAATGGCTCAAGACAATGTCTCACTTGGAATGTTTAACTTGGAAGGCATTCCGCCTGCCCCCAGAGGTGTGCCACAAATCGAGGTTACATTCGACATCGACGCGAACGGAATATTGAACGTCACTGCTAAAGACCTTGGGACAGGTAAAGAGGCAAAAATTACGATTACAGCTGCGAACTGTCTATCTAAAGAAGAAAAAGAACGCATGGTCAAGGAAGCAGAACAGTTCGCAGAGCAAGATAGGAAGAAACGGGAAGAGGCTGAACTCAGAAACAACGCTGACAGCCTAATATACACAGCTGAAAAGACCAAAAAGGATTTGGAGGCGAAGCTCACTCAAGACCAGAAAAACAAGATAGACGAGGCGGTTTCAGCCCTCAAAACTACTCTAGGAGGAACCGACATAGAAGCAATTAAAACAAAGTCAGAGGAGCTCACAAAAGTATTGCAAGAGGTTGGAACAGCAATCTATCAACAGGCAGCTGCTGAACAAGCAAAACAGAAGCAGCAGCCAACTGGAGCACAGCAGTCTGGACCCGAATCTGGCGGAAGCAAAGTTGTGGACTCAAAGGACTACGAGGTAAAGTAAAATTTTGGATAAGCCAGCGTAGGCGTAGAGGTTTGTTGATTGAGAAATGGCGAACAAAAAAGACTACTACGAGGTTCTCGGTGTTTCCCGAAATGCCACGAAGGAAGAAATAAAGGACGCCTACAGAAAGCTGGCTTTGCAGTACCATCCTGACAGAAACAAGTCACCTGACGCAGAGGAAAAGTTTAAGGAAATTTCAGAAGCCTACGCCGTGCTTTCAGACGACGAGAAAAGAGCCCAATACGACATGCTTGGCCACGTAGGGTTCGACCAGCGATATACAACTGAGGACATTTTCAGGGGAGCAGACTTCGACTCGATTTTCAGAGATCTAGGTTTCGGGTTCGACTTTGATGACATATTCAATGTGTTTTTTGGGGGAAGAGGCTTTAGGCAAAGAGCGACAAAAGGCAGAGACATAGCCTACAGCATTGAAATAACACTTGAGGAGGCAGCAAACGGCGCAGAGAAAGAACTTTGGATACAAAGAACCGAAAAGTGCAATGTTTGTGGAGGTAGCGGTGCTGCCCCCAACACCTCGTTGCGGCGATGCCCAAAATGTAACGGCGAAGGAAGAATTCAAAGAACAACACGAAACGCTTTCGGAATGTTCGTACAAGTTGTTACATGCTCAACCTGCAATGGTAAAGGACAAATCGTACAAACTCCGTGCTATAAGTGTAAAGGCAAAGGGCTTGCGGAAAATAACCGAAAAATTACAGTGAAAATTCCCCCAGGGATAGATGAAGGATACCAATTAAGGCTTCCGAACGAGGGCGAATTAAGCCCAGGCGCCGAGGTTCCTGGAGACCTGTACGTTCTAATCCACATTGCTCCTCATCCTTTCTTCAAGAGGGATGAAGACGACCTTATTTACAACCTTACAATCAGTTTTACTCAAGCTGCCTTAGGCAATGAGATTACAATTCCCACACTTGAAGGAAACACAAAAATCAAGATACAACCTGGAACACAGCCAGGTGAAGTCATAACGCTTAAAGGTAAGGGGATGCCGAGGTTCAGGGGGCACGGTAGAGGCGACCTGAAAGTCGTAGTTAACGTCTCAGTTCCGAAGAAACTTACACCAAAACAGAAGGCATTACTTGAACAATTAGCTAAGGAATTCAACGAAAACATTAAACCAAGTCATAAATTTGGATTCTAAAAAGTTTTACCCCTACCAATATACGAGACCCATTCCTATTTTTACATAAAAACTGAAAACCGATAACGCATAAACCGAAACAAAAATGAGATGCTTTAATCCACAGTTCCACATTGATTCCACAGAGTCTATATAAAGAAAAAATTCCGCTGATGCACGGAGCTTAAAAAATTGGCCAGCACACAAAAAGGGGTTCACGGAAACTAAAAAGAACGATAAGTTTTGACATGGAACGTGACAATTATTACGATACATTTTTAATTAAAAACTCGAAAAATGAAATGAACTCACATGCAATGCATTAAGAATAAAATGTAAGAATGATGACATGACAGAGATTAAAGAAATTTTTTTAACCATGGACATAATTTAAAAAAATATGCTGATTATTGAAAACATTTCAACGATGAACTCTTACGAATACTTTAAATAGTTTCAAATCAAACGGAAACTTGCATTAAAATGGCGCGGATAAACTTTGATTTTCAACTTATTCGCTTTGGTTATTAATATTATTATAAGCGTAATATTTTTGTCGCCGGCTCTTTGGCTGGCAGGAGGAGCATTAGCTGGAAGAGAAAAAGCAAAGTTTACTGATGCTGTGGCAATAATTGTCGTTGGAATAATAGTAGGAGCAATTTTCGACGCATTTGTTTTGGGATTTTTCGAACTCCTTTTTTCTATGCTTCCTCTTGGAGCTTTAGGCTTCTGGCTTTTTTCCTATTTAATACGTCTAATAATTTGGTTAGCGTTAGTAAAGCACTATTTTGACTGCGGCTGGTTAAAGGCATTAGCTATATCGATACTGGCCATAATCCTTTTTGCCATAATTGCCGTGGTACTTGCATTTCTGGGACTGGCATTGATAGCGCTAATATAAATAGCCCAAAAAGCCTTTTTTGGAATTTTTGCTTCTAATTTACCATATTTTGTATATTGTGAACATTCGTTTCAAATGAGTTAAAACCTTATTGCATCTTTGCTGTTGAAAGGACTTTCTAGATAATAAAATCCTTTGCATTCCATGGAACAAAGAAAATATTAATTTTTTCGTTATTTTTTCTTTTAGTTCCATTTTAAGGTTTCTTATCTATCCAATTTTTTGAACAAATAAATTTAAATCTTTGTACAACGTGTTTTTTACTTGTTAATTGTTTGTTATGAATTCGAGAAAAATCACTTGCATCTATCTTAAGGAGGACAAATCTTGAAGTATGTTAGGAAGCGGGATGGGCGTCTTGAAGAGTTCGACAGCAACCGAATAACGAACGCCATCTGGAAGGCAGCGAAAGCGGTTGGTGGAAAGGATAGGGAGCAAGCTGAACGCCTGTCTAAGCAAGTAGTTGATATTCTGAAGCAGAGATTTGGTGATGACGGCGTCCCAACGGTTGAGGAAATCCAAGACATAGTTGAGAACGTCCTTATCGAAAATGGGCATGCACGGACAGCGAAAGCATACATTCTATATAGAAAACAACATCAAGACATAAGGGAGCTAGCTGCCCTTCTGAGCTCATCTGACCTTGTTGAACAATACGTAGACATCGAAGATTGGTACGTTAAGGAAAACTCAAACATGAGCTATTCTTTACAAGGACTGAATAATTACCTCACAACAAAAGTAATTGAAAAATATTGGACAAGCAGAATTTTCCCTCCGAACATTGCTGAAGCTCACTATTCCGGAGACATGCATATTCATGACTTAGGCGTCCTAGGCCCGTACTGTGTCGGCTGGGACCTTAGAGAGCTTCTCCTTTCCGGATTCGGCGGAGTTTCAGGAAAAATAGAAAGCAAACCTGCAAAACATTTTAGGACAGCTCTCGGCCAAGTTGTAAACTTCTTCTACACGCTTCAAGGTGAAGCAGCAGGCGCCCAAGCC
>JAGTQS010000006.1 GCA_018397055.1 Candidatus Bathyarchaeota archaeon
GAGACGCTTCAATGTTAACAGACGAACCATCAAACACCAAACGATAAAAGACAGGAGAACGAATTATGCATTAGACTAATATGGAAAGAGAAGCTTATAAATTTACCATATTCTTATTCAAATTAAATTTTATAAATTTACTTAAGTGAAAATTATTATATAATTTACAGTAATCCGCAATACGTAAATACGCATTGTTATTTCATGGATAATTAATGTTTTTACCTGTTGAAATTATGTAAAATTTACCACTTAAAGTAGTAAGATATTTCGCTTTTTGACGTAGAAACTGTAAAATTACTTTGAAGTTAATTGAAAATATCGATGTATACATATCTTTTTTACCGAAAGAAACTTAAATTTACCTTTATTTGGCGAATTACCAATCAATTAAAGAGTATACTTTTTTTGTAAAAGTATACAATTTTTAGCCTAAAAAGTATACATATTATAAAAATGCTTCTTTTAGTAAAAAACGGTAATTTTAGGCTTATTTGATTTTTAATAAAAAAGAAGGGAAGTTAAAGGGAAATTTTACACTTTTTTACATTTAGACATCATTTTTTAGATAGAAAAGTGTAAACGTTCGATTTCTCCAGACATTAACGAAAACCACCGATTAACCGGAATTAAGGATCTGGACAGCATAATCGGCGGCTTGAAGAGGGGAGGCTTAACCCTATTCGAAATTGAATACGGCGTCGGGCTTCGTCATATTCCATTTCTTGATCAAATAGCCATGAACTTGTCAAGCAACAACATCGGCGTAGTTCGAATACGGTCTGCAGGTGTATCATCAACACTAGAAAATGAGCTTCCAAGGGCTAAGGGAATATACCAGTTTAAACCCAAAACCTGGATCACATGGAGATTGGAAAAGCGTTTCCGACATCAAGGGAGTATGTGGACTTTTTTGAGGTCATCAAGAAAGAAAGCTCCAAGATTTTAGAGTTGTCGCTGATGGAATCCAGAAAAGAGTATGCTGAGTTTCTTGAGCAAAAAAGGGAAGGTCATCCCAGCGTTGCAGAATTTATTGGGTTAGGCACCTTTGAAATCCTTTACGGCGCAGATAACACCTTAAAATTGTTGGACGAAGCTGTTTCCAGAGTAATTGAAAATAACGAGGTGCTAATTGCCGTAGTAAAGAGAGGCATGAAAACAGTTGAAATGATTACAAAGATAGCTCATGCCCACCTAGTTTTCAAGGACATAGTTGGTAGCTTGTTCATTTACGGCGTCCAGCCGAGAACTGGGCTTTACAATGTTTCGTCAGATGAACAAGGCATTCACCTTACGCCCGTAGTATAAGGGGTATAAACATTGAGCTACGAAGCAAAAATCGTCGAAGCCCTTCGGAAATCCGATGGAAAACTAAGCACTATAGAACTAGCCAGAGAAACAGGGCTTCCTAAAACAACGTTAATCAAGTATCTTACGTCTTTCAAAATGTCAGGAAAAGCCGACTTCGAGGATGTTGGGGTCTCGAGAATTTGGCGCCTCGTCACACCGACAAAAGTCAAATCATTTGTGAAAAAGAAGGAACTGGATAAAATGTTGAAAAAGCTCGTTGAGGACACTAACCTCTCAGGCTGCGCTGTTGTTGACCGAGAAGGCTTCGTACTTTCAGCCTTTTTGCCGTATAACGTTACCCAAGAAAAACTAGGCTATTTAGCTAACCTGCTGTTCGAGGTTAATGAGAAAATTGCCATGTTCTCCGGCATACAATATTTACATCGAACAATCTTTGAAGGAAGTGAGGAAACAATTTTTTCAAGGTATTCGGGAAACTATGTCTTTATAGCCTTTTTGAAGCATAACGCGATGCTTTGGCCGTTAAGGCAGGAGACAGAGTCGCTTATAAAGCGAATTAATGGGGTACTAATAACCTAGAAATTTTTGGAACATACTAAGTTGGTGGCATCCACTCTAAGAAACATTTTAATTAAACTTTGCGTAGTAATTGTGTTACATATACTATAACAGATGACGGTGTTGATTTGTAATGAGCGAAGGCACAACTCTTCCACCAGCTGTTCAAGAAAGGCTGTTAAGACTGCAACAACTACAACAAACTCTTCAGAACGTTTTGACACAGAAACAGCAAGTTGAACTTGAACTCCTTGAAGTTGACCAAGCCCTAAGCGAGCTTGAGAAAACCGCTGACGACGGCGTGATTTATAAATCAGTTGGGTCGCTTCTCATAAAAACCGAAAAACAAAAAGTCGCCGATGAACTAAAGGAAAAGAAGGAACTTTCGAACATGAGGGTTTCGGTTCTTGGTAAACAAGAAGAGCGGCTTCGAACACAGATCAAGGAACTTAACGAGAAACTGCAAAAAGATCTTCGGCCGCTTTCTTCTGGCTGATGGTGGAATTTTTGGAGGAATCAAACAAGTTATCGTTATCCGATGATCAGATTGAGGAATTGTGCATATTAGCTGATGAAGCTGCTAGAAAATATGTAACCTCAAAAATTTCGAAAAACGAGGTCAATGACCTAGTAGTCTCGGTGAACCTTGAAGACGCGAAAGAGCTGATAGTTGAAATAGAGGTCGAACTGTCTCTTTCTGATTTATACGCCGAGGAAGACGCTAGAAAATTGGCGGACGAAGCGGTCAAATCAGCCTTTAGGGCAATTGATGAATACGTGAAGGAAGTTAGATGTCAGCCAAAGACTTAAAATCTATTTTTGAAAGAGTTAACCCAAAGTATGTTCTTTTGTTATGCCATCAAAATGCAGATCCAGACGCTATCTGTTCAGCCTTCGCCTTTTCGCGGCTAATAAAAACGCTAAACCAAAACACAAAGGTTGACATTGCTTGCCCTGATGGAATAAGTAAGCTTTCAAAGGTCTTGAGCAAGTATCTTCCTATGGAGATAATGACGGAGGAGCCCCTTTTTGAAGATGCGGATATCATCGTCATGCTTGACACGAACACGATCCGGCAACTTGGAAAATGGAGCGAGAAGGTGAAAGGTTCTTCCGCCTATCTTATTTTGATTGATCACCACGCGAGTCACCCGGAAACTGAAAAGGTTGTTTCTCTTTGCATTTCAGATGAAAAATCGTCATCCACATGCGAGATTGTGTATGGCTTTTATGGGGAGCTTGGCTTAAATTTCTCAAAAGAAGAGGCTGAAGCGCTATTTTTGGGGATAGCTTTCGACACAAAACACTTTATTTTGGCAAACTCAGCCACCTTCAAAATCATAGCTGATCTAGTAAGCGTCGGAGTGAATGCTCAGGAATCTTTGTCACGTTTGTCTCTTCCGATTGACCTTTCTGAACGCATAGCCCGCCTTAAAGCCAGTAGAAGAATGAAGCTTTTGAGAATCAACAACTGGTTAATCGCTTTTTCCCATGTAAGGTCTTTCCAAGCTTCAGCTGCGAGGGCAATAGTCGAGATGGGTGCGCATCTAGCTGTTGTCGGAGGACAAAAAGACGATCAGCTACAAATAAGCATCAGGTCAGACCAGGAATTTTATGCGCAAACAGGGTTTCACGTGGGAAAAGATCTAGCTAAACCTTTAGGCGAGTTTCTTCATGGAATGGGAGGAGGACACTCAACAGCAGCAGGAATAAACGGAACAGGGGACTTTGAGTCTGCTGTTAAGCGGGCAATAAAAATTTTGAGAGCAGGTCTCGTGAAAAACCAAAATTCGAAAAAGTGATTACTTTTCCTTAGATACCTTTTTCACAAATGAGATACATTTTGCCTTAAATGTTTCGTAGCTGCTTGAAAACTCGTCCATCGTCTTTATAACCGCTCCGAAGCTTTGCCATTGCGAAGGCAAGATTCCCCCAGAACCATACTGTTCAACGCTGGGTATTTTGGCTTTTTTCATGATTTCAGACTGAGGCTTTGTTATTTCATAGAATTTATTCACTTCATTTTTTAAGTCGTTTGTGTCCCTTGTTAATCTTTGAAGAATTGCGGAATCAAGAGGCTTAAGGATAGATTCGAGGCAGTTTTCAATTTTGAAGCTTGGCTCTGAACACGCCGACAAAACTGCTGTTTGGTGGTTGGGAAATTCGGTGTGCGTCATGTTTGTCTCTGCTAAGGTGAGAAGCGTTTCTTTCGTATGTCTCTTGGAAGCTGGAAGAATGTCAATTCCAAACAGCACTTCCTTGGCTTGTTCTTCGGCTAAGTCATACCTAGCTTGCAAATATAATATCCATTTCGGCTTGTTTTGAGGACTAAAGAAAATTTCGTAAACTTTTTTGGTTACTAATATGCCGCAGTATCCGATGTCGTTCTCCAAAGTTTCCAGATAAGCCTTAACCCTTTCTTCCGAGTTGTATGGCACACCATGTTTTGCAAGGAAGCGAATCATCTGCTCCTTATTTAATGGACGAAGGTATTTTCGGCTACTAACAACTATTATTTTTTCAGCCAGAGTTTTTTTCTGAGAGACCTCGTCCCATGCTCCTAGCTCCTCAGCAAGGTTTTTCAGAGCGACATCTTTGTCAGATGCTTTTTCTATTGCTTTCTTCACAAGCGCCTCAGCCTGAACCTCTCTTACATGGTCGTCAAGTCTTCCACCCATGTTTGTCTCGTACACGGTTGTTAAAGGAATGCCCTTCTTAACTGCCTCAGCCCTTCCTTCTATCTTTGCAAGGATCAGTTCAACCATTTGTGGAACAGTAAAAGTAACCGTGTTGTTGGTGCCGATTCCTAGACTTTCAAGTTTTCTTGTAATGTCAATTGAAGCTGGGGAACTTCCTGCAACCTTGAAAACTATATTCGGTCTTCCCCTCTCCACGTTTTCTGAGTATCCCCACAACAGCCAAGCATCATAGAGTCTAAGAAACTCCTGAGCGTCCAAGTAAAATTTTAGAGCGTAGTTTACACTTTCTTCGTAGTTATCGGCAATAAACGGATTAAGCTGAAGGCTTATCATTCCGTGAACCATGTTCGAGGCGACTGCAATAGGTCGAAAAACTGTTAGATTCCGCCAGATGCTGACCTCGGTTGCGTAAGCAGTTATCTCGTCTCCATGTTTCCCAGGGTCATTTAAGAGTTCTGGATGCTGCTTGATTATGGCTTTAAAATCGGGACATAGATCTTCGCCGTTATAACCTTCCCACATTGAGGGGTCATCCTCATAGGCTACTGCAGCTAAAGACGGATTGGTTGTTACTTGAACAAAGCCCACATGGCGTAGAAATCTAAGTCCCAAAGCGTAGTCATTTCCAAACTTGCATGCCCCCCTCATGCTAAGTTTATAATATACATTGTTCTGAATCTGTTGTTCAGACAACCTTAAGAAGGATCCTAAAACATCCTTGTTGTCAAGTTCTTTTTCAATTTTCTCCGCAATATGTGCAACCATTGCCCCTGGGGGTCTGTATACAACCTTCATTACAGTTTTCATTTCTGTTAAGGTTCTTTCGACCACTGCTTTGGCGATTGACGCTTCATTTTGGTCATCATTATAGGTGCTGCTTCTTTCAAGAGCCTCTAACCCCTTCAAAGCCGATGTCAACAAAGAGAGAGAACTTTTTACCTCATTTTCAGAAAAACCCATAATCTTTTTTTCAAACCCAATCAGGTTTAGAGCTAGGTTTAACAGAGTGTCGTAAATTCTTGCGCATTGAACAACCTTTTCCTCGTGTTTCTTGTCAAGAACAGCCTTATTGAATGCAAGGTTAAGTTTACGGATTGTGTCGCCCAATGTTTCTTCCAAGTGTCCCCTCATTTCGGGATGAAGAATGTGGTCTGCGGCGAGTTTAGAGTACCCTTTCAGAGTCAACCTAACAATATGGTCTGAGTGGTCTAAGCTCAACGGGAAACTTTCCAATTCATCCGGTTTTGTCTGCATCAATGTGTCTGAAACTTTTTTCAATTTAGGTCATCCACTTTTTAAATTGTCACGTATTGCCTATTGTTAAGGTAACCTAAAACACATAAATTTATCGTGCAGAAGACAACAATCTTAAGAAAGATTACATATTTACTTCTTATTGCGTTCCCATTTTCCTCTTAAAATATGCTATCTCTTGGCTTGAAAGAATTTCCTTTGGATGAATGAAAGTAACGCCTATCTGATCTACTTTCAGGTCTCTTGTCGTTATCCATTCTTTTCCCGGCTGCATCGTGGAATGAGGATGAGGCTGAACATCCTCTGGAAAAACGTCCTCAGCTATTCTATACAGAAATCCAGACTTTTTTCCGTCATGTTTAATTGTTCCGTCATCCGAAACGCTGACAATCGTTGGCGCGTGAGAAAACACCCTAGCCAATTCCTCGTCTTGGGTAATCGTAGATCCTTTTTGGAGGACGCTTAATCTTAGAGGAGAGCCGTGGAACCAGGGTCTGGCAAAGTCTATTGACGGCGTAAATTCTTCTTCTTTTTTCCTAATAGCCCTCAAATCAAGAGAGTTCAACCAGTCAACAGTTTCTTTGATAACTTCGAGTGTGTGCTCTTTTAATGAGAAAACGTGGTCTCCACCTTTAACTATGTGAAGTTTGTTTTTATCATTTAGGCCTTTAATTATTTCATAGCCTCGCAATGCAACTTCCAAAGGAACTGTTTGGTCAGAATCCCCATGCACAATTAGTATAGGTGCCTTTATTTTGTCCATGATGCCGTAGGGAATCGTTTCATCCAATGTATCAAAGAAAGGCTTCTTTAGATACCAACCATTATTGAGCGAAACGCTTTCGCCTCTCTTAAGCAACTCAAGTTTTTCACTTCCAACCATGCCTTCGAACATTTGTTTTAATGGAGCCAACGCTGCGGAATACAATATAACGTATTTTACACGGTTGTCCCTAGAGGCAAGAATCGAAGCGACCCTTCCACCCATGCTCAGCCCAATCACGCCGATCAACTTGTCGTCGACTTCTAGAAGGCTAGATAAAAACGTAAGCGCCTGTTCAGCGTCACTTACCTCTCCAGGAACAGTCATGTCCTCAAACTCGCCGTCGCTGTCCCCAGAGCCTCTGAAATCGAAACGTAGAACAACAAACCCAGCCTTGCATAGGGCTCTCGCAATTTGGACAAAAAACCTGTGGGCCTCAGATTTGTGTCCCGTAAACCCGTGAAACATTGCGATAGCTGGAGCTTTCTGGTCTGGGGAAAGGTCGTCGGGCACGTGCAAGATGCCAATCAGCTGCTGCCTGTAGTTATTGAATGATACTGGCTTTATCATTTTACCCACCCTATATTGTGTACAATGGCTGGCTTCATTTAAAAATTCCTTGAATATGGTTTTTACGATTTTCCGACTTAAGACTTGTGGGTATGAGGTCAACTGGATAAGACCTGATTCGGAGTTTTTGCTCAATAAAATGTGAAAGGGCGTCATCAAATCTGTTTCCATGACAGGTTAGCACAGTTTTTGGTCGGCATTCCTCAACGAATCTGATTAGCCTTGGGAAATCAGCGTGGTCGCTTAGTGGAAAAGCGGTTTTCTTCGCCCACACTGCCCATCCTGAAACCAGTGCGGGAACAAACTCAGTATGGTCTTGAAGGTCCAGCTGCTTGGGTGTGATGTAGACAGTGTTGCCTGAGTCGATGACCTCTTGAGCTTCCTCGGATTTCGCATCCACGTATTCAAGCTTATAACCGTGAGTTTCATAAATTTGGTTGATTCTTGAAACTTTCCAGTGAGTAACAACTGGAATGTCTACCTCGTTGAAGATGCTGATTATTTCCTGCGCGTTTCCTAACGGGTCGGTTTGAAATGTTGGGATTTTGCCTGTTTTTATAATCTTCTTTGCCCAAACAATCATTTCTTTCCCTACCTCGTCTTCGGATGGAAAGGTAAAGCTTGGAGAACCGAATGTTGCTTCTAGAACAAGCACATCGCACTGCACAGGCTCTGCGGGTTTCATAGTCTTGGTGTATTCGGTGTTAAAGTCTCCTGTGAAAAGAACGTTACCTTCAGGCGTTCTAACCTCGAACTCGCAGGAGCCTAAAACGTGACCAGAATTGTGGGAAACAACCTCGATGTCGTCAAAGGTGACTTTTGAACCAACTTCGAGAGGCTGCCAGTTTTCTGGTTTTATCCCATAGCTAGCAATAAGGTCGCAGGTTGGCTGAGTGGAATACTTCTGCAACCCGTCTATTCTAAATGCGGCTGAATGGTCAAAGTGACCGTGACTCACAAAAACCAAACAGTGGCTAAGACAATTATTTTGAGGGTCAAACATAACCTGTATCCCTTCGCTCTCAATGATGATTCCGCTTTTCCACCTAACCCTCAAAACCCAACCGCCAACCAAACATACGACACACTATAAATTAGAGTTTCTATCTAAAAAAATTGACAACACAGTTATTTAAAACCATAAACTAGAAAGCTAAAAATTTTCCTAACTAATTTCTTATTCAACCCTTTCAGAAAATATAGTGAGGCGTAGGAACCAAAGTCTATAAGAAAAGGCAGTTAAAGTTTTCCAGCCAACGAGATCTAGGTTTCCTCTTCCAGTATTCTGTCCACAACTAGTTGCCTTAGGTTTTTAGATAGGCTTGCGAAGTACGCGCTGAATCCTGTTACACGCACGATAAGGTTTGGATACTTCGAAGGGTCTTGATGGGCCTTAAGAATCTGCTTCTTGTCAATAACATTCATGTTAATCATGGTTCCTCCTAATTCAAAGTGTCCTTTTATCAAGGCTTCAACCTTTGCAAGCCCTTCCTCGCCTCGAGCTAATCCTAGATCCATATCGAGCTGCAAAGGCGCAGCGTTGCCGTAGCCACATTGTACGGATACAACAGCCACAGCCATCGCGGTGGGAGCACTTCCGCCTCTAAGAAAACCAGGGTCGGGACTGGCACCGTGAGAAATCGGGGCGTGCGCATGCCGACCGTTAGGCGTTGCCCCAACCGTTTGACCCATCGAGATCATTGATGCCCACGAGAAAAGACCAGGAATTACGTTGAATCCTGCTGGCGTAGGTTTCTCTTTTACGAACTTGGTGAAAGCTTGAACGATGCGGATCGCCCATTGGTCTGCCCTTGTGCCACCACGACCGTACCGTGGAACACTGGACAGCATTAGCCGAACGTTTTCCGCGTCTTTGAAGTCGTTTTTCAAGTGTTCAGCTAACTGCTGCCACGTTAACAGGCCCTCTTTTTCGACACGTTGCTCTACAGCAGCAAATGAGTCAGCGACCGTGGCGAGGCCAGAGCCGTCTATGCATAGGTTGTAATATTCTACGCCGCCGTTAGATGCGTCTAGGCCTTTTTCAATTGTTCCGTAACATAATAGGTCTAGAACAAGTTCTGGGAAAACCTTGTGCATGTTTTTCATGTGAAAGTCTAGTCCTTCCTTAGTGACTTCCACGGCTCGATGCAGGTGTTTCTTAAAACGGCTCCACAGCTCATCTACGCTTGGCTTAATCTCAGAATCGTTCATCATGTCCCAAAATGCAACCTCAAAAACCTTCGTAAAGTTGATTTTAACGCAGTCGTTCAACGTGTACTCTCGACCTGGAATTGCAAACCAGTGGCAACCCGAGTAGACCCGCTGACGGGCAAGCTGCACGGAGTAACCGTTTTTTACGAAACCTTCAACCAGCCCCTTGTCGCCGAGAAATTTAGGAAAGCCAGTTTTATCTTCAAACATGATTTCGACTCCTCTACGTAGAAGTTCAGGGTTAAGACCGTCGAAAACTCGGATGCCGATGTTGGCGGGGGCCTTTAATCTGTGAACAGCTTCCAAAACGAGGAACGACACCTTATTAGTTGTATCTTTACCTTCACCGTCAGGTCCTCCAAGCTGATAATACTGCGTATCGTTAAGCAGCAAACATGCAAGGTGAAAGATTGCCTCCTCGTCGGTCAACGTTCCAGCTGCTGACTCACGTTCATAATAGGGCTTAAGCCACACGTCAATTTGGCCCATTGACCCGCTTCCATTATACATACGGGCAATCATCTGATACCAAACTGTCCACTGGCAAGCCTCACGGAAGGTTCTAGGAGGCTTAGAGATAAGCCACTCATTAATTTCAGCAATCTCTTCCAAGTTGCGACGTAAGGTTGGGTTCTTTTCTTTTTTAGCCATCTCACGGGCGACTTCAACGTGGCGGCGAATCCAGTCTTGAACCCCAAGTACAACTTGCTCTAAACCATCGTAAAAGTCAGACTTTTCAGGATTAAGTTTTCTATAACGACGTATCTTTCTAAGCAACCCTCCCCAGCCGAGCTTAAAGCCTATTGTCATGTCCTGACAGAAATGTTGAGTAGCCCCGATTCCAGGATATACGCCGTATTTTCTCTGCTCATCTTCCAAGTTTGAGGCAAGCTCAGGAGGCCAGCTTGGATTTCTGTAACCCATGAAATAGGCCATGTATCCTCCTGCGAGCGAACTCATGGGATTAATGTAAACTGGATGAGCTTTGAGAAAAAGATTGAAGTTTTCGCCACAAGCCTTCGCGCCGAAAAATCCACCGCTTGGATGATTGCTCTTCGGTTTGAAATTATTCAGTTTTGCGTCTCTCACCATCTCGCCGGAGGGTCCCATGTATTCGGTAATCTCCCTAAACTCGGGTGAAGGCAAAATTCTACCATGGTCATCCTGATCCATTACAAGAAGGACTTCCTGCTTCTCCCTAGTCTGCTGCATCTTGGTTTTGCATAAAGCCTCCAGCCTTTGCTCGTAAGTTAGCTCCAAAAATTCCTCAGCCAACCTTTACCACATCCAACGGAAGATTTTTCGCTTCTTTGTGAATAGCATAAAAAAGAAAGAAGTGTCTTAATTCAGTTTCGATTAGAAATTCAGAAACTAGTTCCCACGAACTTTTATTCCCAGTTTTTTCACTGCCTCTGACAGTTCTCTCATTTTTTCTTTTGCCGGAACCGCCAAGTTACTTGCAGAGTACTCAAGCCCAAGGGCTTTGTATTTGCCTTCTCCTAACCGGTGAAAAGGCAACAGTTCCAAGTATTCAAGATTTGAGAATTCCTTTACAAACTCTGCGATGGCCTCAACCTCGCTTTTTGTGTCGTTGAAGCCGGGAATAATTGGCACACGTAGGATGAGTGGCTTTTTGGTCTTCGACAGTCTCACGGCATTATTCAGAATTATTTTATTCGAGACTCCGGTTGCTTTTTTATGTTTCTCAGAGTCAACGTGCTTAATATCCATCATAACTAGGTCAAGCATGGGAAGTAGCGAGGCTAGAATCTTCCATTGACAGTTAGCAGCAGTTTCAATTGCGGTGTGTAAACCAACCTTTTTACACTTTTTAAGCAGAGCTCGGGAAAAACTGTATTGTACAATCGGGTCGCCTCCTGAAAGCGTTACTCCACCGCCGGATGTTTCGTAGAAAACCTTGTCTCGCAGAACCTCATCTACGACCTCGTCGACTGTCATTTCACGTCCGACAAGAACAAGTGCGCCTGCATAACAGGTTTGTGCACATTTACCGCACGCAGTACACTTTTCCCGAAGAAATACGTGGGCATCTTCCTTTACAACGTGGGCCTTGTTCGGGCAAGCTAGAAGGCAGTTTCCGCAGTAGATGCACCGGTCAGGGTAGAACATGACTTCAGGTTTAAGATGGATGCCTTCTGGGTTTTGGCACCAGAAACAGCGGAGTGTGCAGCCTTTGAGAAAGATTGTTGTCCGTATACCTGGGCCGTCGTGAACAGAAAATCGTTGTATGTCAAAGATCGTTCCTTTCGCTGTTTGTGGAGTCAATGTTTTTCGAGTACAATTGTTGCGTTTCAATAATAAATTTTCTCTTATGGGCATGCTTCAAGACGAAAATTATGATTTTTGGCTTTACTGGCAGCATGTCAGTTTTAAAGTAGCGTCAAAAGAAAGAAAACAACGTAGCCTACTATGACGCTTCCAATGTAAGTAACCGCCATCATTGTGTATTCTCTTGTCTCTTTACACATTCTTATTTTCCACACTTCTTATGCCTCCTTTTTGGTTTACTCCTTATTTTGTATGGTCACCAGAATTCAGAATTGTGTGAAAATGTGGTCAACAGCGTGGTCACGGGCGCTCCAAGACCTATATATATTGCTTGATTTTTTTGGACAATGTGATTGTTTGCTGTACTTTTTGGGAAAAGATTGAATTTTTTTGGGTTTCCTATTAGTTTCTTGTTTGAGGTTCACAGTGAACGCTTACTTGGTTAACCCTGTTATCAATTGACCTAATCTTTTCTTCAATCTTTGTCGCTATTTCATGGGCCATAGTTAATGTTATTGAGCTATCTATTTCGCAGTGTAAAGTTACATTAAACTTTCCATCACGTACCAAAATTTCAAGTTCATGCAACGAGTGGACCTCGGGCATACTTAATGAGATTTTTTGAATTTCATTTTCCAAAAAAACTGTTGATTTGTGGCTGTATTCTGTTCCAGAAATCTCAGAAGACGGCTCAAGGTGGCTAATAATCGTTGATACGTTTGGCAATTTATCCTTGAGAAGCCGTTCCAATCTATCTGCGATTTCGTGGGCTGAAGCGATTGTGATTTTCGGGTCAAGTTCAATGTGATAAGAAACGAATAGTTTACCTTCGATTGTTCTTACTGATATTCCGTGAATGTCCCTTATTTCAGAAACATCAGAGGCAACTGCCCTTATTGTCG
Organism: Candidatus Bathyarchaeota archaeon; assembly: GCA_018397055.1. Lineage (GTDB taxonomy): Archaea > Thermoproteota > Bathyarchaeia > Bathyarchaeales > DTEX01 > JAGTRI01. Next base: position 12,558 of record JAGTQS010000006.1, read on the forward strand.
TTACGATGTCTTTTCCAGAATAGGGTTCGGTGTGAATCAAAATGTCAGAGTTAGGAAGAATCTTTGATATTCGCTCTTCTATAGTTGACGTTATTGAGTGCGCTTGATAAAGCGTCATAGTGCCAGACAAAGTAATATGAGCGTCAACAAAATTTTTTTGACCAGCCCTCCTAATTCTCAGGTAATGGCAGTCCTTGACCCCTTCAACAGTGAGAATTTGGTTTTTCACTTTTTCCGAAATTCCAGGCGGCGCAGCATCTATAAGAGTTACATATGATATTCGCAACATTCTGATTCCTGAATACAGGATGTACGCCACGATGCATAGCGCGGCTATTGAGTCTGCAATCCAAACCCCAAAGTGATAGAAAATCAAACCAACGATGACAATGACAGCTATTAGGAGGTCATTAAGAAAATGTAGAGCTCCAGCCTCAATCGCCTCACTCTTTTGTTTCTTAATAGACGACTTAAGCCTTGCATAAGCAAACAAGTCAATTGCTATTGACGCGAAATTCGTGGAAAAAGCCACCCAAAAAAACTCGATTGTTTGCTGGTTCGCCACGAGTCTAAGAAAGGCGTTATAGACTATCCATGAGCATGTTAGAAAAAGAAGTAGAATTTCGGAGATTGCTGCTATAGACTCGACTTTTTCGTGGCCATACATGTGGACTTCGTCTGGAGGCTTGCTGCTTTCTCGAACAGCAAAGAACATGATGATTGCGGCGAGAAAATCCATTAAAGTGTTGAATGAGCTCGATAAAAGACCAAGACTTCCAGAAACAAAGCCTCCTGTCAACTCTATTACAGTTAATGTTGCACCAGCTAAGATTCCTTTCTTGGAAGCAGATTCGTTTGACGTGGAATTTGACATAATGAACATGCAGAAATAATCTCTCTTGCTTATAAGTTTTTTTCGATAAGCAATCGGCAACATTGCGAAATTGTTCAACTATAATATTTTTGGGAGTCACGGATATCCTTTTTATGATGCAGCTTTTCCACATTTTGAGCAGAACTTAGCGTCTTGTGTCAGTTCTGAGCCGCAATTAGAGCAAAATCTAGCTTGTTTTTCGTGATACGGTGGAACTCTATAAACCGGTCTCTTTTCTTCTCTAATTATCAAATATATAATGAGACCCAAGACATTAGCGATTAAAACAATTAAGAGCCAAAGAGCGCCATCCATTCCTCTTGATTTGGCGTCTTGATAAACCCATATGCAAATTAGGATGCCAGCTACAAACCATATGATGCCGAATACTAAAATGAAGAAGAATGGAAAAATGAAAAACTGTTGCATCATTTGAAGTACAGGCTCTGGCAACTTACCGTCACAATATTTCTCAGTAATATTGTTGCTTATTAAGGATTCTATAGCCAACTACACAACTGTTTTTCCTAAAAAAATGACTTCAGAAATTAACACACAACTGAGTATAATGTGATTGAGTAATATGTATTTACACGTGTTATGAAAAAATAAATAGCTTCCAGATTTCTTTTTTTTAAAAAAAAACAGCTGGGGGCTATTATCATGGAATCAACCGACCAGAAGCTTAGGGAAATGAAAAAAATATTGTCTACTCTCCAAGAACACGGTAGACTCTATCAGGATTTTGCAAAAACCCTTGAACAATACGCAAATGAAACAAGAACAATGAAACCTTTGATTGGCAAACCAGGAGAAACAAGCCTTAAGGATTCTTGGCTTGTAAGAGCAGGTTTAGCCTTAATTGCCTTTCCAGACCCAACCATCAGCGACCTCGTTGGCTCAATGCTGGTTACAGCAGGTGTCATTAAACATAAAACAAGGAAATTGACAGCTGCTGATGCTTGTTGTGAATTTCAGAGCACGGTAAAAACCATTCATGAACTTGCAAAAGACATTAGACAGAAATGAGCAGACTAATGGATAAAGCTCAAATTTTCAGCCTTTTATATTTTATATTTATATTTGAATTCAATTATTTTATCATGGTGTCTCTTTTTGACCGCGTACCTTTCCGAGGTGGCTATCGTTAAAGGCGACGAACCATCTGAAATGGTCGTTAAAGCTTTGACTCTCGTTGGCGCTGAACAAGCATTCAAAATTGAAGAAAAGATTCTCATTAAACCCAATTATATTAATGCAAGCCATCCAGCTACGGGCAACACCACAGACGCAAGGGTCATAGAGGGAATCGTGAAGTACTTTAAAGAAAAAGGCTACAACAAAATCACAGTGGGAGAAGGAAGCGGATTCGCTGACACAATGAAGGCCTATGAAGTTGCCGGGATCAACGAGGTTGCAAGACGATGGCAAATTAACCTGGTTGACTTAAATAAGGACGAGTACGAAGCGGTTGATGCCCAAAAAAGTCCTGTTCTAAGTTCTGTGAAAATATCAAAAACAGCCCTAAACAGCGCCATAATAAGCGTGCCCAAACTTAAACTACATAGAATAACGGGCGTAACTTTAAGCTTGAAAAACATGATGGGTGTAGTTCAGCCAAAAGGTAAAATGCACTTTCACCTTAACGAAAAAATCTCTGACTTGGCATTAATCGTTAAGCCTAGGCTAGCGGTGATTGACGGCATAGTTGGCGGAGAAGGACATGAAACGGCTGGAAGACCTGTACCTATGAACCTTGTGATAGCAGGATTAGATCCCGTCGCAGTCGACACTGTAGGAGTAGCCGTAATGGGGGTAGACGTGAACAACGTTAAGCACGTAAAATTGGCATCAAAAAAAGGGCTTGGCGTCAGCGACCTGAATCTGATTAGGATTTTAGGAGAGCCCATTGAAAATGTGAAAAGAACGTTTAAGCCTTCCTTCTCTTCTTACTTTATGTCAAAATTTGCCTAAACTGATTGGAATAACATTGAAGGGTTTCTTTTATCCAGTTAATTTTATATCAACAGTCGACGAGACATTTTCAGCAAACACTATGAGGAATAAGTATGAGTTCAGTTGGGAAAAAAATAAGATTAGGCCACATCTTTAAGGAAGATGGAAAATGTTTTGTCCTAACAATGGACCACGGAGTCGATTTGGGACCCCTTAAAGGGCTGGAAAACATTAAAACTGCCGTTAGAAAATGTCTTAGCGGAAAATACATGCCTGATGCTATATTAATGAATCCATCGATGATACGGCTTTGTCACGCTGAAATAGTCGGTAAGCTCGGCGTTATAGCGCGACTAGACGGAACAGCAACCGTGATAGGACCTGACATTACGGATTATCGGATGTTTTCCTCAGTTGAAGAAGCTTTGAGGGTAGGCGCAGACGCCATAGCGTCAATGGCATTTCCGGGAACAGTAAGAGAATCGCAAAACGCTGAGAAAGTTGGAAAAATTTCTCAAGAATGCGAAAAACTGGGTATGCCACACGTATGTGAAGCTCTTCCACCTGAAATTATTGATTATCACTTTAAATCTGAGGCTAAACGGCAATGGCCAAGCGTCGAGCACGTGAAATTTGTAGACCGAGTAGCAGCTGAACTAGGTGCTGATGTTGTCAAGTCCTATTACACAGGAGACCCGGATTCATTTAAAGAGGTCGTTGAATGCTGCCCGGTTCCTGTAATCGTGTTAAGCGGTCCAGGTGCGGGAAATCCGAATGAGCTTCTAGGAATCGTACATGACGTGATGGCTTCTGGAGCTGCAGGTGTAATTATGGGCAGAAACATCTGGCAACATGAACGTCCGGCTGCTATGATTGAGGCTGTTATGCGAATAGTTCACGAAGACTTAAGCATAGAAAAAGCAAGAAAAATAATAGCGTAATAGTCGATGTTAATTAAGTGACTAAAGTTTGGCAAATTTTTGGCTTTCGCCTATTTCTTGGAAGATTTTTGCTAAAATAATGTTAATATTCATGGGTGCGAACTCCATTTTTTGCATTGTGGGTACATTCGAAACGAAAATTTGCCAAAGTTTAGTAAGTGATTTCAATTTCAATTCCAAGCACTCGACACAACTCAGTCAGTTCCTTAGAATAATCTCCATAAATGATATGATAGTGTTGAGCGAGGATTTTTCCCATAAACTCCCTTGTCCTGTTCCCAAGCACTATCTCCAAGCTTGGATAAACAGGTGCTTCCAGCTGCCAACCTATTTCATGCCAAACCCTTGGTTTTTCAGCTTCAGCAACTACAACGTGCAACTTGTACTGGTCGCCTACGGAAGCTAGCCGCGCCAACGTAACTTTTCCAGTTCTCATTGAACCAACGGTCATTAGCCCTGTTAATTTTCCCCAGGCGTATTTATACAGTCTTGGAGTATTCTCGAGAGCCTGCTGAGGAATCATGCCACATACACCCATCAAGACGCGGTCTTCAAGTATGTCATAAAATTCAAGATAAACCGATCTTTGCCCGCTGATGTAGTCTAACATTAGCTCTGTAACCAAACCTAGGACGTCGCACTCGCAAACAACGGGCACCTCAGCTCCAGCTAAAGCAAGAGGTATGCATGGCGTTATGCCGTGGTATATTGGTAAACCATACACGCATTTCATGCTGACCGCTGAAAATCTTCGTTCATCAATTATCTTCTTCAGGGCTAAAAATATTTTAGTTGCTTTTTGAAGGTCCTCTCTGGCTACTTGTTTGTCCACATCCCAGCTGCCAAACTGTTCCTTTACGAATCTGTCCGCCTCTTCGTCTGGCATTTCTTCTGCTTTTAAAAGAAGCCTATGCACCTCATAGTCTTCAACTTCAGGCCCAACCTTACTTCGAAGAGAGGTTTGGTCAAAACCAGCTGTATAACTGCCCATGTCAGCGTATCCAAAGATGCCAACTCTTGATTGCGACAATTTTCTTGCAGCCTCACAAGCTTTCGCAAATTTCGCTATCTCATTTTGGGCATTCCCTGAATCAGGGTTGCCAAAGACCACTTTTATATTGAACCCCATCGTTTTCAGCGGCTGCATAACAGCGGACATAGCAGCTGCACCCGCAGGTGCAATGAGAACACCTTTTTCATCCAAAGACGATAAAGCCCAAAGAAGAATCGGCCGATTTCGGAAATTTATTAAGGTGTTCACGATCATCGGTGGTTCAGCCCAAGAGGGAAGCAAGGCTGTTAAAAAGTCGAAGTCTCCACGTTTTAAGGCTGATGCAGCTGGGTCAACGTCTGATAGTTCAATGACTGGTCCTGCTTCAGCAGTTTCCTTTATGCCGATTGAAGCCATCGTGTTTCTAGCAGCTTCCACGACCTTCTTCAACAGTTCAACAGTGTCTTTAGTATATGCTGGGGCTATGAAGCTCACAAATCCTGTACGCAACTGTAGCTCCTCCATAAAACTCAGTTGAGTATTTAATATATTAATGACTAAACTTTGGCAAATTTTCATTTCGGAAGCATTAAAAACGCAAAAAATGGAGTTCCAAATATGAAAAATTAACATTATTTTGGTAAAATACTTTAAAGAAATGGGCAAAAGCCAAAAATTTGCCAAACTTTAGTTAATGAATTAATTAGTCTTTGTGCCCAATTAGAACATGGTTCTAAGATTGTTGTATAATGCAACATATTTTCCGTATTGTTTATCGTATATTTCACGATTAGCCGATTGTGGAGAAAAACGTTCTTTGATTGAAACCATGGATTGCACAGCCTCATTAAGCGAAGGAAACGTTTCGGTGGCTAAACCCGCAAGCACCGCAGCTCCTAAAGCAGCGGTTTCTTCTGTGCGAACTGTCAGTATTGGTTTTTGAAGCACATCTGCTTTGATCTGGTTCCACAAAGGGCTTCTAGCTGCTCCTCCGGTTGATCTTACCTCTTTTACTTCAACGCCTAATTCTTCGAGAAGCTCGATGTTTCTTCTCAACATATAGGCAATGGACTCTATAATGGCCCTTATCACATGGCCTTTACCATGGTATAACGTAAGTCCAAATAACACTCCCTTAGCGTCTGGATTAAACTCTGGGGAAGCTGCACCCATAAAGTGAGGCAAAAGAACCAATCCATCTGAGCCTGGAGGAACTTTAGACGCCTGTGCCATCAAAAGATCATAAGGATCCATGCTTCGCATCATTGCCTCCTCTATTTCTTGCTTGCCAAAGTTGTCTCTAAACCACTTTAGGACTGCGCCAGCAGTTTGGCACCAAGGTTGAAGGAAATATTTTCCGAAAACAGCGTGGCAGTGGCATGGTATTCTCCGCTTTGGATCCAGCAGAAATTTATCAACGGTGGCAACAGCTGCCATTGCTCCTCCAGTGGTTTCGGTGACCACGCCATTTTCGATGTTACCTACTCCTATGGCGTTTGCGGCTTGATCGTAGGCACCCGTAGACACAAGAGTTTTTGTGCTTAATCCAGTTTCTTTCGAAGCGTCAGACGTAATTTCACCCACTGGAACTCCAGATGGATTCAGCTGAGGCAGCTGGTCCTCGTATATTCCAATGAAATCCAAGATTTCTTTCCACCATCTTCGTTTGGTTACGTCGAAAAGAAGAGAAGAACACACAACTGAATGTTCAGTGGTAAACTTGCCTGTCAAATTGTAAATCAAAAAGTCCTCAAGAAGCAGAAACTTCTCAACTTTCCCAAAAATTGAAGGCTTGTTTCTTTTTAACCAGAAAATTTTTGTGGCAGTCCATGTGGGAGAAACAAAGTTTTGTCCTGTGACACGATAAACTTCGTCGATGCCAAACTCGTCTTGTATGATCTTCGCCTCATCCTTTGATCGGTTGTCAAGCCACACAATTGCGTTTCCCAAGAGGTTTCCGTTTTTGTCAAGATATACAAAGCTTTCCCCCTGACTTGAAACGCCTATGCCTAGAATTTCACGGTTGTCAACATTGGCGTGCTTTAATATTTCTTTGGTACACGTTCTGAATGCGTCCCAGTAGGTTTTCGGATTAACCTCTACCATGTCTGGAGTTGGCATTAGAAGCTCGTATTCCTTGAATGCTGAAGCTGCAACTTTGCCTTGTTGGTCAAATAGGACGCACTTAACCGAGGTTGTACCCAGATCTACTCCTAGGAAATAGGTCATTTGTTTTTCTTCTGCCTTTTTTGTCTTATAAGCGTCTAAAAATAAGGTTGTCCAGTTTGAACCTTATTGTTTCCTCGCCTTGGTATGAGGGAAATTCTTTGAATGCTTGGTCTATGTGCTCTGCGTCGCCGTTGAAAATAAACAGGTTTAGAGTTATCTTGCTTTTACCTGCGAGGCAACACTCTATTTCGCCTTGGGTTGAGACCGTTTTGGCATATTTTATCTTTGAATTATGAAGGTTTTCAGCGTATTCGGCGATGTAGCTCCAGCTTTTGTATATTTTTTGGTAATTGCATGTTAGCTGGTCAACCATTGAAAGAAGTCTATCCCACTCTTCATTGTTCAGGATTGAGATGTTTTGCTCGTGGGTTATCAACACAACTGGAAGCAAACTGTTAAGACCGTGCTTAATACCAAAAGCCGCATACCATGCTCCGAGCTCTACGTCGATTTTTTCTCGACCTGTTTCCCAGAGAAAATCATATTTTTGTCCATTAGGCGCAATGGCGCCCTTGTTTATCAGAAACTGCTGCACCGACTTCGGTACATCTTCATAGCTTTGGTAGACCACGAAGAGGTCGGGGAAGTCAGGGTGGTAACCGATAACTCCGCCTTGCCCCTTAAATGGTTTCAGCTTTTTCATCTCGGCTTCGGGAAGCTGCAGCGAAGCAGCATCGTAAGGTACACTAAACGCATATGGCATTCCTAAGTAAACGATCCCTCTTTCTCTAAGAAACGGTATTGCGTCTTTTCCAACTTCTCCAAAGTGTGCTGTCAGAACTTTGGACCATTTGATTCCCCATTTTTCAGCGTTTTCATCCAGCCTTTTGAAGAATTCCGCTAATTTCTTTTTGCCGTATTCTTTGCCTTGACCGTGGTCAGTTGGGGATTTTGGTTCCCAGAAAATTTGTTTTGTCCACGTGAAGGCGTGGAACGAAAATTCCACCATCCCAGCGTCATAAAGTTGCTTGATGACTTGGGCTTCTTTTTCTCCAATGTTTTCAGTGAATAAGGAAACGTGGGGTATGAAGCCGTGTTTGTTTAGGATTTTTACCCATTCAAAGTGGTTTGGTGCACCGCTGCAGTCGTCTATCCTTATCGTCACAAATGGCGGCATAGCAAGCATAACGAAGGGCTTCTTAGCTGCCCAAACGATGCTTTTCCAGAAAACGTCGTCAAAACCGCCACCATGACCGAAGTACTCTTTAAGCCAAATTTTAGGAGAAACGGCGAAAAGAACGACATTGCCTTTTCCGCATTTTTCCGTGACAAGTGCAGGTAACCCGCTGCTGTTTGCAACTGACATGAGAAGATTGAAATCTTTTTCGATGTTGACGATGTTACAAACCTCAACTGGCTTGTTGAACCGAATGAACTCAGGGTCTTTGGCGCCTGTTATGAAGTGCTTGTTGTTCCAGACTCTGACCATCCACGTGTTAAGATGCGGCATGTGTGTACCTTCTTCAGAAGTCCAAAGTCCAAAAGCATCTTTGAAGGCATCGTTGTAGGAATGAAGGTCGCCGTCGAAGCAGACTAATCCTACACCTGACTTTACTGCTTTCAGAATGGAAATTGCGTCGTTTTTTGACAAGCTTCTACCAAAATGTTCTTGGCATAGAATGATTACGCTACAATTGTCTAGAGTCTCAGCAGCTAAATTGTCCTTAGCGAGGTCAAAGACATTGTATGGTATGCCGAAATAATCCAACGCTGACCACAAAATTTCGTCAAGTTGGCCATATCCTTCTTTTTGGGAGCTGTCAACTAGACATAAGGCAGAAATATTTTTTTCATTCAATGAACGTACCTCCAAATTGATGTTGATTAAGTCGTCTTTTATTGTTTTGCATTAACTAAACGTAATGTTTCCGCATCTCGTCATGTTGCGGAAGAGACAAAATTTCGTCGAGAAGACTTTTCGCTTGTTCCTCTGACTTTGTCCACGGATCCATCAAAACAAGGTCAAGAAGTCGTTCCCTGCTTCCTGCCTCGTACGCCTCTAATTCAACCTCAACTGGGGCAACCCTGTCTCTAAGAAGATATGCGGTAACTGCCTTTGGCAGTCCCCTCGTTTTTTCGCCTTTTACGCCATCACCGTCGACGACGGCTGGGACTTCCACCTCAAAGTTTTCTGGTACGCCAGGAACAAGGTTTTCAGTGTTCATGATGTTAACTTGGAAGACCCTTGGTATTTCGCATGCTAAAGACTCTATTATGTTGATTATGCTTTCATGCGATTTTTTGGGTGGAAAAACGCTTGTAACCTTAACAGAAGGGTCATATGCGGTTTTGATTAGTTTAGAAACAGTGTCTTCCTTGGAGGGATTAAGCACCCATCTCCACCAACTCTTGGGGTCTTCCTTCCATTTTTTCTCCGTCTCGTCGTCCGTGTGGTACCACCAAGGCCACGAACCGCCACCCGGTGTGCAGGTGTCACCGATTGGAAAGACACCGAATCTTTTGTAAAGATCTACGGCTTTTGGGCCAACATCACTGCTTGTCCCGCATTCCCTAAAATATTTCTCTGACTCCTTCTCTATCCAATCGTTCAAAACTGGAAAGGCGTCGTCGCCATCGTGTTTGAAGTCTGTTAACCATATAAAGTGGTTAACGCCTGGAATTTTATACTCGATCTTTTCCAAGTTGAGTCCAAGCACTGAGGCTAGGTGGAAGACGCCAACGTAGCCGTGGCAAAGCCCGATAAACTTGAGCTTCTTGTATTTTCTGCCAAGATAAGTAGTGGCTGCTAGCACTGGGTTTGCAAGTTTAAGGTACCAAGCATCAGGGCAGATTTCCGATATGTCGTTCACTATTGACTCGAAAAGCCTAAATTGATAGAAATTTATCCAGAATCCCTCGTCGTGCATTACGTGGTAGCTTCCGCCGAAACGATATCCATGCTTGAAGCCTATGCTCCAGCCATCTCTGTATCCGCTATAACCAACAACTAAAGCTGTATTAATAACGTAATCCGCATTCTCCAGCGATTTTTTTCTGTCAGTGGTTTTTTCCAGTTTTAATTTTGTTTCAGTCTCTTCTGCGTATCTTTTGCATAACGTGTAGACTGCGTCTAACCTTTCTTTGTTTATGTCCATGAAGCTAACCGTGCTTCCTGAAAGATTGGGTGTAAGGCAGAGATCCTTAATAAGCGACAAGGAGAAAGTCGCGCTTCCAGCTCCAATTATACTTATTTTAACGTCAACCATATTTGTCAACTCTGTTGAAAGTTAATTAGATCTCAAACATATATAACTTGAAGTAGAAAATAGACCTAGTAGAAAATAATATTGTTTCGAACATATGCGCATGGAGAAAAATCGTCATGGAAGTCAACTTGATTAACTATACAAGGAATGGGATAGAAACCATCGCAACTGCAGTTCGAACATCAGGTCCCTTTTTTGACCAAATGGACGACAGGAAACTTGTAGGGTACATGGTGGAGCACGACTATGGTTCAACACTGGAACATGTCTACTTCACTTTTGAGCTAAAAGACATCTCAGTTGCCTTAACCAGAGAACTATTAGAACACAGAATTGCCTCTCACACTGCAAAATCAACTAGATACGCGAGTCAAGCAGACGAGATGCCCGTGTACATTCCACCCGACATTAAAGGCCCTTTAAGACAAAAAGTAATCATGCACATGGAAAAAACGCATGAACTATACAAGCAGATAGAAAAGGAAGCATCCAAAGAATCAGCTCGCTACGTTCTGCCACTGGCCTTAAAATGCACGTACATATGGACGATCAACTGCCGTTCTTTACTCAATTTCTTAAGATTAAGACTATGCAAAAACGCTGCCCCAGAAATTAGGTTTATGGCTACAAAAATAAAAGAAGAGGTCACCAAAATCTACCCCGAAATATTCGAAACCGTCGGGTGCAGAGGCAGCCAATGGGGAATATGCCCAGAACCTAAAAAAAGGAGTTGCGGAAAGTACCCGACGAAAAAAGAAATAATGCAACTCTATAATAAAAAAAGTAATGAATAACCTTATTATACATTTATTATCATCAATTTTTGCGATATTCCAAAAACAAACAAAGGCCATCACTATCCCAATTACCACTATGTTACCAGTAACGTCTAATAGAATTTTGATTCTCGAATGATTAATGTGGCGGGCCCGGGGGGATTTGAACCCCCGCCCTCAGGCTTTCTCCGCCTAAGCTGGCTCCGAAGGCTTACGCGAAATTTTTTCACTGCGCCATATCCAGCTAGGCTACGGGCCCAATAACTTTTACTTTATTGTTTTTAAAGAGATTTTGGGAACATTATTTTAGGCATAAAAAGTATGTGTTTGATTGGGCGTTACTTGATTTTTATTTTTTTGAAGTCGCCATCGTATGCGGCTTTGAGAATGCTTTTCATGTACTTGTCTATGTCTCCCCTGTCTACGTCTAAGGGCGTCGGCATGTTCTGCAACTTCATTTTAAGCTGAGGATCTTTTGCTGCTTCCAGCATTCTCTTAATGTGCAATGTTGTCGCTCCTGCTTCTTTAAGGGTTGTCGGAAAGCCAAAAGACCTGTTAAAATCTATCATCGCCTTAGCTACGATTTCACCTAATTTTCTGTCTTCGAATCTTTCCAGATCAAGATTTTTCGCAATTATTCCAGCTTCTTGGAATATTGTGCCAAGGATCCTAAGTTGTTCCTGAATGTTTGATGTAAAGAACACCGTGTAATACGGATTAAGAACTGCGCACGCTCTGCCATGGGAAAGAACATCCACAAGCGAGAAACTTCCAAGATGAGGACCACTTGTGCCCCCTATCATTATTGAATAACCGCCTAGATCAGTCCCAAGCCCAAGTGCAACTCTCGCTTCAACATCGTCTTTAAGTGCAGCCCTAAGATTTTTTACAATCAAACTTATTCCAAGCGATGCCACAGCCTTTGATTTTTCGAAGTAATCTTTGCCACCAGCCCCCATAAAAACCTCCCAACAATGTGCGATTCCATCCATCGCGCCATCAAGGGTCAGGTTCTCCGGCGAACCAACTGTCACACCGTAATCAAACAATGCCTTCTTAGGCGTGATTGCGTCGTCCACAATCAGTTTCTTTTGGCCCAACACGGGATCCGTTATGTTAGAGTATTTTGTCAAATGCGCAGCAGAGCTTGAGGCAGCCTGGACCGCAATAACGGGTATAATGTCTTTGTTTGTGGCAGTCTTCATTTTAGTAACATTTCCAGTCCCAAAAAAGGGATCAATCGAGCCTGCAATGCTCCAATCGACATTTAATACCTTTGAAATCTCTGAAGGCTCAAAAACCGTCAAAAAGCTCGCAGCCTTAACAGCATCAATTGTGCTTCCTCCTCCAAAAGCTATAATGCTGTCTGGTTTAAATCTGACAACCTGAAATGTTATCCTATACAAGTCTTCACGCGGACAGTTTGGTCTTGCGCCCAAAACAGTGTTGAAAGAGATACCTGTCTTCCTTAGAGACTCTGAAATTTTCTGCATAAATTTCTGTGCCCATTTCGAACTGCTTCCCACCAGAAGCGCATTGTGGCCAAAGGTTTTCGCCATCTCTCCAACTTTGTCGAGGACTTCTAATCCAAAGACGTAAAACTCTTTTTTCCATTCTCTTAACAGTCTTTGAGCTTCATCCTTTTCGTCCATTTTCTAACACACTCCATTGTCAGTGTAATAATAGTTACTAGGCCTTTCGCAACTGTGCAATTCCTTGTTGTTCAACACTTTTATTTTTCTAATCATTTATCTATTTCCTTTTGTTCTGAGCACGTAAGTTTCGCCGAAAAGTTATAAACCACCTTTCTACATCATAGGTGAGTCGAAATAGTAAATGACTGGTGAAAACTTTGAACTTAAAAACTCATAAGAAAATTTACGTAACAAGAGAACTACTTCCAGAAGCGATGGAAATTCTTAAATCCAAATTCGAAGTTGAGGTTTGGCAGGAAGAAACGCCTCCCCCAAGAAGCCTTTTGTTCGAAAAGGTAAAAGAAGTCGACGGCGTTATATGTGTCTTGACAGAGAAGTTTGACAAAGAAGTAATTGAGGCAGCAGGTCCGAAGATTCGCGGAATTTGTCAAGTCGCCGTGGGCTTTGACAACATCGATGTTGAAGCTGCAACAAAAAAGGGCATCTATGTTACAAATACACCAGGGGTTTTAACTGAAACAACAGCTGACTTTGCTTTTGCCTTGCTTATGGCGACAGCTCGAAGAGTAGCAGAAGCTGACAAGTATGTTAAGTCTGGGCAGTGGAATGTTCCGTGGGGGCTTACGATGCTTCTTGGACAGGACGTTTATGGCAAAACAATTGGCATAATAGGCATCGGCAGAATTGGGTCGGCGGTGGCGAGACGAGCTAAAGGCTTCAACATGAGAATTCTGTATTATGACATTTATCGGAATGAACAAATAGAGAAAGAATTAGGCGCCGAGTTTACGTCTTTAGAAAATCTTCTTAAAGAATCTGATTTCGTGACGATTCATGTGCCATTAATGCCCGAAACCTATCACCTAATGAACGAAGGAAGACTGAGGTTGATGAAGAAAACAGCTTGCCTCATTAACACGTCAAGAGGACCAGTTGTTGACGAAAAGGCCCTTTACAAAGCACTTAAAGAAAGATGGATCTGGGCCGCGGGGTTAGACGTGTGGGAAAAGGAGCCCGTTGACCTAAGCAATCCCTTGCTTAAACTGGATAATGTTACAGCAACACCTCACATTGCAAGTGGAAGTATCGCAACGAGAACAAAAATGTCAATAATGGCAGCAGAGAACATGATCGCCATACTGGAAGGACGCGTGCCGCCAAATCTTGTGAACAAGGAAGTTTTAAAGGTCAGGCCTCCGACGAAATAGTAAATTTGCTTTCATCCTTTTTGGTTTTTTAATACTTCGCATTAAACTGAAGGTCTCTGAAGCTATTATCAGTACTTAGGAAGGGGTTTCCTTATTTCATCAAGTTTCCTGTCAACGTCTTTTAGCCCAAGTCTTTTAAGCTCGGTTGGCAACGGAATCCCGTTTTCGTCCCAGCCAATAGCTTCGTAGTATTCCTTACGGTCCCTGTTAAGCCTCTCACGGTCAACTGCTTTACCCTTGTATGGACCAGCCCCCAAAGGTATATACCACCTTAATGGCACATCGTCGTCTTTCCGTGGAACCCATTGCATGTCAGGTCCTCCTAACAGGAGAAGAGCCCTTTGAATGTGCAGAATTTTTCGACCAACCGTTTCAATCCATTGTTTTTCCGTAATTTTCCAGCCAGTGACAGCTTCTATGAACGGCCAAAGCAAGTCTTGTGCTTCTTTTTCGAAGAAGTTAAACCAGCAGAATACTCCTGTATCGTAGAGTAAGGATCTGAGTTCGCTGTTTCCGTGATCTAAGGGAATTCTTGCTACTGACGTGTGGTCTCCAGCTTGCACTGAACAGGCGTACGATTCATATCCCGGATAGTCTTCTTCGCTTCGAATGCCATGCGCGCCGATTGCTATTCCTTTCTCGGTAACATCGTACAGTGAAACGTCGACGCCTTTTAGCTTACTTATCTTGAGAGCCGCTCTGTGGGTGCCTTCGGCTAATATGTCGCCTATTCCTTTTCGGTCAGCTATCATCTGAGCTAAGGTGGCAAAGGCTTTTGCGTCCCCCCATTTCAGTTCGACGCCTTCCAAATCCTGTTTAGTTAGGATGCCTTTTTCGTAAAGTTCACCTGCGAACCCGAGAACATTCCCGGTTTGTATGCCGCACAATCCCAGCTCGTCAATGAGCGCTGTCAGGTAAATGTTTTCCTCAGCATTAAAAATACCCAAGTTAGGCCCAAGATATGCTTGGTTTTCGTAGTCAGGGTTATCCGTAATAGCTCCTTCGAAAGGACCTGACCTAATCACGGCAAGCTTCAAGCAGGACGTGGGGCAACCGAAATCCGCCCAGTACCTTTTTACCCAGTATTTCTCGAATTCGTATGAGCCGTAACTTTCTTCGTTGTGCCATTCTTCCTGCCAGTTTCTTACTGGTTCCGAGCTTATGCGGGAGCCAACGTCGTGACCTAAGTTACCCGTGCCCCAACGCCTAAAAACTATATTTCTAAAGTTGATGTCTAGAATCTTGTTAATTAACGTAGAAACCTTTTTCATGTCCACAACGTCAGGCAAGGGTCCAGTGCCTTTTACCACAACGGCTTTCAAGTTTTTTGACCCCATAACCCCTCCGTAGCCGCCATAGCCAGCTGCGTGAGCCCATTTCGCCGCGACAACCGCTATTCTGCTTCGTTTTTCGCCTGCTGGCCCAATATACACGATTTGAGGTTCCTTCCATAAGCCGCGTCTTGGAAAACGACTTGCAAGTTCCTCTCTGCATTCTTTCACAAGTATTTTAAGCGTTTCTTGACTTCCTTTTCCCCAAATGTGGTTTGCGGGTTTCAGCTCCACTTCAGAGTCCTTAATGAAAAGGTAAACGGGCTTTTCCGCCTTTCCATAGAAGATGATTCCGTCGTAACCAGCGCACTTCAGCTCCACGGAGAATTCGCCTCCAACCGTTGAGCCTACAACGCCGTTAGATTGTGGAGACTTTCCTGAAACACAAAGCCTTGCACCTGGGACGTAACCAGTTAACGGCCCAGTTAGCATAAGAAGCAAGTTTTCTGAACCTAAAGGCTCAATTCTTTCCCAGTTTTTTCCAAGCTTATCCCAGAGAATTTTTGTAGCTAACCCTCTTCCGCCAATGTATTGGCTAAGAATTTCTTCGTCCAATATTGTTTCCTTGACATTTTCGCTTGAAAGATTGACCTCAAGAAACTTTCCAGCATATCCTTTCATCTAAACTGTTTCCCTCCATTTTTTGCCATAAATCTGTGATGCGATGTCTCTGGTAATGATTTCAGGCGTCTTAGCATACAGCTTAAAAGTATGCGTGTCAGATTTTTTAATTATCTCCAAAGCGTTCCACCTTCCGGCAGCACAGGCTTCGACGCACTTTGGTCTCCCGCTGCACAAGTCACAAATCAAAGCATAATTTTCGGTTGGGTGAATGTACGGAATCTTGCCAGGGCATGCATCGATGCATTTTCCACAGGCCACGCATGCTTCTTTGTCAACGATAACGGCTTCGGTTTGTTTATTGATTGATAACGCTTTAGTTGGGCAGACCTTCAGGCAGGGATAATCATGACACTGCACGCAAAGGTGTGGAACCTCTACGCCTGGAATAAGCATAAAAACCCTTATCCGTGAAGCTTCAGGCCATATTTTGCCTTCATGGCTGAGTGAACAGACTATTTCGCATCTTCGGCAACCGCTACATTTCAGATAGTCTCTCGCTATCCAAACACGTTCATTTTCTGACAACCCTTTCACCCGATATTTTCCTAGTTAACAAAATGATTTTTAATTATATATTTAATTTAAATTATTTATATTTTCTACACGCTTTTTTTTGATTAGAAAAGATGCAATAAAAGTTCTAAACTTTGGCAAATTTTCGTTTCGAATGTACCCACAATGCAAAAAATGGAGTTCGCACCCATGAATATTAACATTATTTTAGCAAAAATCTTCCAAGAAATAGGCGAAAGCCCAAAAATTTGCCAAAGTTTAGAAAAGTTCTTTCTAAACTATTTTATGTTTACAATAGAAAGGCATTTATCGATTATAAAACCGTGTTGAAAGGCAACACAATGAGGATACATGGCTTAAGTCCGTAATCTCGTTCTCTACGAGTCAACGTTAAGGAAGACAAGAAAGACATCTATGCTTGTATGACATTTCAATCATTAGACCTTAGGCGTAATTAATACTTATGGAGATTCTTGCTATTTCTAAGTGCCTTCTATCACAATTCTTACATTTCTTTCGAAGTTTTCTGAACGATTTTTGAATTTTTCGCATCGTTTCTGAATGAGAAATAATTACGCCTAAGGTCTATTGTTTATTTGCATAATCCTTGTAGGTCTGTTTTTATCTTTCGAATACTAATATATGCGAATTGTGGGTTGATGTTTAAGCATGAAGCTGAAAACAAAGATCTTGGGTTTAGAAGCCGGTGGAAAATTTATTGTTGTCCTTAACCGTGAGGATGCTGAAGACTTAAGTGTTTCCAGCCTAGAAAGAGTGAGGGTTCGAAGTCACGACAACGAAGTCATCGCAATTGTGAACATAGCATCTATGCTTATAGAGAAGGGAACAGTTGGAATCTACGAAGAAGTAAAAAACAGCTTAAGCCTTTACGAAGGCGACGAAGTTGACGTTGAGATTGCGCCTTTGCCTTCATCCGTCTATTTTATACGTAATAAGCTGAACCGAAGGAAACTTACCTATAACGAAATTAACGAAATAATACAAGACGTTGTTAAAGGAAAACTCAGCGAAATTGAAATAGCGTCGTTTATCACTGCGCTTCATGTTTTTGGGCTGGATTTGGATGAAGCAACAAGTCTGTCAATGGCTATGGTTAAAACAGGCAACGTTTTAAAAATTAATAAACCCGTCATTGTTGACAAACATTCGATTGGCGGAGTTCCAGGAGATAAAACGACATTACTCGTTGTCCCCATCGTCGCAGCTGCTGGCTTAACAATACCCAAGTCCTCATCAAGAGCCATAACCTCAGCTGCTGGCACAGCGGATAGAGTTGAAGTTTTAATGCCTGTGAACCTTGAACTTGAGGAAATGCAGAAGGTTGTTGAAAAAACTAATGGTTGTATGGTTTGGGGAGGAACCTTGAATCTTGCGCCAGCAGATGACATATTCATAAGGGTTGAGAATCCGCTTTCGATTGATCCACTTCTGTTGCCTTCAATAATGAGTAAGAAAAAGGCTGTGGGAGCTAATCTTATGGTTCTGGACATTCCTACGGGAAGAGGAACAAAAGTCAAAACCATTGGTGAAGCTGATCTTTTGGCAAAGGATTTCATGGAGCTAGGTCGACGCTTAGACATCAAAGTGCAATGTGCAGTAACATACGGCGAACAGCCAGTTGGACATACCATTGGACCTGCATTGGAGGCCAGGGAAGCTTTGGCCGTTCTTACAGGCGAGGTTAGAGCTCCAGATTTATTTGACAAAGCAACTAACATAGCTGGCATATTGCTGGAAATGAGTGGAAGGAAGAACGGAAAAGAGGTTGCCATGGAAATTCTGAGATCTGGCAAAGCAGAGAAAAAGATGCGAGAAATAATAGAAGCCCAAGGTGGAAATCCAGATATCAGAACCAAGGATATACCTGTTGGAGACCAGACATATACGGTTCGTTCGGCGAAGGAAGGATACATACTCTGGATAAACAATGCGTCGCTTGCTGAGGCCGCGAGGCTTGCAGGTGCACCTAAAGACAAGGGAGCTGGCATATACCTTCATAAAAAAATCGGTGACAAAGTCAAAAAAGGCGACCCGCTTCTCACTATTCACGCGGAGAGAGACCTTAAGCTGCAAAGAGCCTTGGATGGGCTTAAGAAGGCTGACGTTCTTGGCATAGGTGAACGCATGGACATGCTCATACATGAGGTAAGGGAACTCCCGGTTTCAAAAACTGCATTCATGATTGAACGTTGACAGCGGACGAGTGCAAGATTTGATTCGAGCGGTAACCTTTGACCTTTGGAACACGTTAATCGAAAACCGCGATTATACAGCGCAGAGAATCAATTTTCTATCTGCAAAATTAGAGGAAATGGGTTACTCATTTGCAAAGGATGACTTAACGGAAGCCTTTGTCTCGTCACTAGATTATGTTTATAGGGTTTGGGAAACCGAAAACCACCGGTTTGTGCCAAACATGGAAAGACTAGAGTACATTCTTCAAAAGCTAAAAGCTCAGGTACCTGAAGACCAAAAAAAGGAGATAGTCACATTTTTTGAAGAAGTCGCCCTGAAAGATCCTCCGCCTCTAATCAAAGAGGCAAAAGGAGTGCTTGAATATTTAAGGTCAAGGTACCAGATGGCAATCATCAGCGACAGCGGATTTACGCCGGCAAGAATCTTAAGAAAAATATTGCAAAAAAACGGTGTTTTAGATTTTTTTGTTGTAACCGTTTTTTCCGACGAGGTTGGGTTTAACAAGCCTCATAGAATGATGTTTGAAAGAGTTTTTTCAAGGTTGTCTGTTAAGCCTTCGGAGGCTCTCCATGTTGGCGACTTACTGCATACAGATGTTGCAGGGGCAAAAGCGTTTGGAATGAAGTCCATTTGGCTGAATAAGGAAAAAGAAAGGAAAGCTGCAGAAGCCTTCAACCCAGATTTTACCGTTAATAAAGTGTGCGAAATCATTGAAATTCTAAACAACATTGGGCAACAAGAAAAACCTGTCTAAGCAACATGTTTAAAACGCAAAATCAGCGAGAAACCTGAGGTAAGGGTTGTTCCATTTGTAGAAGTTTGTGAAAAATCTTTTTGCAGAATAATATGTTGAGGTCTCAACGGTAACGGAGTTACCACAAAGGCTGCAGCCCTTCGCGAGCTCAGCGAATTGTTTAAGAGGCTTCGAGCTCAGTATTTCGTTTAGGCTTTGGCTTCGTAGATCGCCTAAGGGGCTACTAGTTTTTTGGCACCAGAAAGGCGTGACTTTTCCGTCTTCTGCTACCACTATGTAGATTGATGGTTGAGCGCAAGAATATTTTGTATGATTTATAATGTGCTGTAAATATTCAGAAGAGTTCAACACGTATCTTTCATAGTTTTTTGTTTCCTGAATTTTTTGGAAGGCGCTTGTTTTTTCGTCAGTTGTCAAGGCAAGTTCCTCATTGTACCCGTCGAACACTTCCATTTGGTCAAATGCAATTTTTACTCCCAGCGAACGAGCGAGTTCAACCATTTTCATTGCAGAGTCCAGATTTATCTTGCTTAAGACGCAATTAATCACGGCTCTTCCTCCAGCATCTCTCAGTTTTATGATGCCTTTTACAGCTTTTTTGAAGGTTCCTTTTTGACCCCGCATTACGTCATGGTATTCCGAGTAATGATCGAGTGAAACGAAGGTGAGATCTACGAGTTCTGCAAGTCTTTCAGCATTTTCTGGTAGAAGAATTCCGTTTGTGATCATGCTTGTATAAAAGTCGTTTTTACGAGCTTGCTGAAGAATTTCGAAAATATCTGGTCTCATGAGAGGTTCTCCGCCCCAAACCAGATAAGCAACAAAGTTAAGGTCTTTCGCTTCATCAAGCATTCGGAAAACCTCACTTTTTTTCATCTCATTATTATTCAACGGTTTCTTCCACAGATTGCAGATCTTGCAACGGCAGTTGCACCTTGAGGTTACGGAATGCGTCAAAATGACTGGTTTATGCGTCCAAAAACGTGAAAGCATGTATTTTAAGGAAATTCCCAAATACCGCTTCATCCAACCATTTCCTTTAAAAATACAAGATGCATATACAAGGTCTATATTAACCTTAAGAATGATCAATCAACCCTATTCTGAAAATTCAAACCAGCATAAATGGAAGCCCATAGAAAAAGGATTCGACGCAGAACCTCCAAAAAATGTTAACAAATACATACGTGGCAAAAAACATCAAACCCAACTGCGCGTGATAATCACCTTTGAAACACGTGTTCCAACAATATCGTTACTCGCACACAAGTCAAACTCAACTCCAATCTACAAACTATATATTGTGTCCATGAATAATTCTCCTTAAAAAAGGTCTATTGGGCTGAGAAGAAAAAACGTCACAGTTGTTTGGCGCCCTGGCCTAGATACGAACTCGGGTTTAAACTCGGAAAACTAAGTTGACATGTTTTTGTTAAAATTTTGAAGTTGAAAACTTCACGATCTCATGAAGAAAGCGGAAGAGGTTGATAGCGATACGTAGAAATAGAAGAATGCTATTTGAAAATTAGCGAGAAAGGAAAAATATGGGTAGTGAAATAAAAGAACTCATAAGCGAACTTAGGGCACTCTACGTGCTTGTGAGAGGTGTACTTTTCTTCATCTTCTTGATGTTCATCGGAGAACTTGTAGCAACTCCCGAGAATACAATAAATTGCTTTGTGGATTAACTAGGCTAATGAGACTGTGAATTATCCATTTTTTGAAATAAATTGACGAAATAGGCAAGAATTTTAGTTCTTTTCGCTATTTTCGAATAAGCCTAAGAACAGGTTAA
>JAGTQS010000066.1 GCA_018397055.1 Candidatus Bathyarchaeota archaeon
ATTAAGATATATGTTAGTTCTTAGGAAACCGAGTTTGGACATTTGATTCATAAACCAATAATGAAGGCTCATTACATTCTCATCTTTTATGGAGAAACGAACCAAGCTTATAAAAATAGACGCAGACAAGTGCCACCACAACTGGCTTGAACTGGGATTCTCACCTAAAACAGGCAGAAGATACAGGCGATGCCAAAAATGCGGCACAATCAAAGAAGACTACATACCCTACATCGCATAGAACTTCTAATTTATTCAACAATTGAATTTTTCGTGCTCATAACAATTATATAAGACATGTCTTTTTTTATAGGATAGTAATTCTTTCGTTACTTATTCACGTTTGCATTCTTGCCATACCAATAGATATGTGCATCCTTCCTGTTTCGTTCAATACTTTTTCCTGGTGTACCTAATTGCTCAAAGAGAAGTAAATTAACGATAAAAATAAATAAATACATAGGATAAATTTAAGCAGGAAGAGTGATTTTTGAAGAAATTTCTCAGTCTATTTTTTATTATTACAGTATATGAATGACTCGTTATGGCAGGTTAGGACTTATGAATAATAAGATTTTATTTTTTGTAGCTGTTTTGTCAGCGCTATTCACTGCCGTTTTCTTTTTCTTGGCGAATGAATTCATAGACGTAATAGACGTGTTTTTGTTAGGGTCATTTCCAGATTCGGGTCAAACCTTTGGAATCATGAGACTTTTTTGCTATGCTGCATTTGGGGTTACTTTGGTTTTAGTGCTCCTAGGTTTCATTGTCGGCAAGAGCTATCCCTCCGTTGCTGGCGCTGTAGCCATGTATTTGCCTACGTTCGGTTACTTTACTGTAACGATGCTTCCTCTTGCTGGTATAGGACTTCTACGTGCGCTGTGGCTCCCATTACTGGATGTTTCTCCGTCTCTTCTAGGATTAGGCGACGTTGTCTTTGTACCTTTCATTCTCCTCGTAAATCATCTCGGATATCGTGGATACCTTATTTTCATTGAGAACTTAAGCTGGGAATTGATGGCAGTCGGAGTATTCATCTTCTTTTTAGGGGTCTTAACGTGGCTTTATGGGAAATTCAAAGGATATGAAATTGTTGACTTCTGGATATACAGGGTTTCGAGGCATCCTCAATACTTAGGTCTCTTAATATGGAGTTACGGACTAACACTGTTAATGATGTTTATGCCGCAATTTAGTGGGGTATGGTTTTTGAAGCTTCTTCCGGGGCCGAGTCTTCCTTGGCTGATTTACGCTTTGACATTAGTTGCTATTGCTTTAAATGAGGAGTCAAGGATGGCTAAAAAATACAGCGACAGGTTCATGGAATATCGCGGTTTAGTATCTTTCATGCTACCACTTCCCAAGGCAATTCCAAAAATAATAACGTTTCCAATGAAGGCTTTACTAAAGAAAAGCCTGCCCGAAAACAAGAAAGAAATCGCATATTCCATATCGATTTACGCTGTGATTCTCATCTCATTATCTTTTTTCTCATAGTTTCTGTTCATGAAGATTCAGTCTTGATAGTTTATTAAGTTTAGTATAATAAAATATAGAAGAATTAATGGGGTAGGATTTGTGAGTGAAAAAAGTTGTAGACAGGAACATCGCCATTGTACTGGAGTATTGTGCATAGTTTTAGTTGTTGGTTTATTCGGGATAATGATGAATTACGCGTCAGTAATCAACGAAAAAGACAACATTATAACCTCATTGAATTCGGAGATTTCAAACTATCAAGATCAGGTTGCAGACTTACAAGACCAAGTTACCAATTTGCAGGAGACAAACACAATTCTACGCAATCTGGTGAATGCCCTTAATCGCATTACAAACATTACTGGATTAGGAACCGTGGAAATATCTTGGTATAATGCTTACTTTACATCCAATAGAACAAAGCTGGGTATGATAGTTACAGTTGTCAACAACAGCAGTGTTCAAGCTGAAAACGTTTCCCTCGTAATTAACGTTTTATTTTATAATTTCGTTCCTCACAACAACACATTTGAGTATGTTGAACGTTCAATGAACTTCACCATCGAAATTAAAAGATTAGACCTCGGAGAATGGTATGTATTACAAAAATTCATTGATGCACCTGAAGGAGAAGGATGGCATTTTTCCGTAGATTTCACATTGTATGTCAATGGAGTAGAGACTGATCATAAATCCTTTGGCTGTTACTAATCTTACCTTTAATATAAGTCTGAAAGAAAAAGCAAAGGTCTACTCATCTTTCTTTTCTTGTGCTTCTTCAGCTTGTGGGAACTCTTTGAGTTTTTCAGCCATTTCTCGTAGGCGTTTATCAACCTTACTGTTAACTGTGTTTTCCTCGAACGTTCCATCGGGCTTTCTATTACCTGCCTTTACGCCTGTTAGAACTTCGATGCCTTCGTCTATCGTTTTAACCGAGTAAACGTGGAACTTACCAGCCTTAATAGCTTCAACTATCTCTTCCTTCAACATGAGGTTCTGAACGTTGCTTTCAGGAATCAATACTCCCTGGTCGCCCTTGAGCCCCTTTGCTTTGCAAACCTCGTAGAACCCCTCGATCTTCTCGTTAACTCCGCCGATCGCTTGAACCACACCCTTCTGATTCACCGAACCCGTAACCGCGATGCTCTGCTTAATCGGCATCTCAGACAAAGCTGAAAGAAGAGCGTAAAGCTCCGCGCTTGAGGCGCTGTCTCCCTCAACTCCGCTGTAGCTCTGCTCAAAAACGAGACGTGCAGAAAGTGTTAGAGGCTTGTCCTGAGCGTACTTGTTCGAAAGGTAGCCGCTAAGAATCAAAACTCCCTTAGTGTGAATTGGGCCTCCAAGCTTCGCCTCTCTCTCAATGTCCACGACTCCTTCGCGTCCAATACCAATGCTCGCAGTCACACGAGAAGGCATACCAAAACTGAAGTCTCCAAACCCGGTGACCGACAACCCGTTAACTTGCCCGACAACAGAGCCTTCAGTGTCAATGAGCAAAACTCCGCGCTTAATCATCTCCTTGATTTTTTCTTGAATCAAGTTAGAACGGTAAATTTTTTCCTCAACCGCCCTTTTCACGTGACTGGCAGTAATGTAATTTGATCCTTCCTGAACCGCGTAGAAATTGGCTTCACGAATAATGTCAGCAACATCAGCGAACCTTGTGGAAAGCTTCTCCTGGTCCTCAGCGAGCCTAGACCCGTACGCGATTATCTTAGAGACAGCGGAAGCGTCAAGATGCCTAAGTTTTTCCTTCCTGCAGAATGTGCAAATGAAAGCCGCATATTTACGCATGTTCTCCTCCGTACGGCTCATCACTGTATCAAAGTCCGCCTTCACCTTGAAAAGTTCCTTAAACTGAGGATCATACCTAACAAGCAGCTCATAGACAAGAGGACTACCGATAAGAATAACCTTAACGTTTAAAGGTATAGGCTCAGGCTTTAACCCCTTTGTTGTTATGAAACCCAACCTTTCACCCGCCTCCTCAATCATAATTTCCCTGTTCAAAACGACATCAGTGTCAATGAGCAAAACTCCGCGCTTAATCATCTCCTTGATTTTTTCTTGAATCAAGTTAGAACGGTAAATTTTTTCCTCAACCGCCCTTTTCACGTGACTGGCAGTAATGTAATTTGATCCTTCCTGAACCGCGTAGAAATTGGCTTCACGAATAATGTCAGCAACATCAGCGAACCTTGTGGAAAGCTTCTCCTGGTCCTCAGCGAGCCTAGACCCGTACGCGATTATCTTAGAGACAGCGGAAGCGTCAAGATGCCTAAGTTTTTCCTTCCTGCAGAATGTGCAAATGAAAGCCGCATATTTACGCATGTTCTCCTCCGTACGGCTCATCACTGTATCAAAGTCCGCCTTCACCTTGAAAAGTTCCTTAAACTGAGGATCATACCTAACAAGCAGCTCATAGACAAGAGGACTACCGATAAGAATAACCTTAACGTTTAAAGGTATAGGCTCAGGCTTTAACCCCTTTGTTGTTATGAAACCCAACCTTTCACCCGCCTCCTCAATCATAATTTCCCTGTTCATCAAAGCCCTCTTCAAACTGTCCCAAGTAAACATGTTGCCCAGCGTCTCCTCAGCTGGAAGAACCAAATAGCCCCTGTTAGCCGCATGCAGAGAACCACCGTGAATCATGGTAAAATTAGTTGACAAAACCCCAAACCTCGCCTCCTTCTCAATCCTGCCAAAAAGGTTCTGGTAAGTCGGATTCTGCTCCAAAACAACCGGCGCACCCTTAAGGCTGGAATTGTCAACAACAACGTTAACCTCGTACTTCCGGAAAGGCAGCTCCTCAACCCACGGAAAAGGCTGCTGAGTCGGCGTCTTAGGCTCCGAGACAAACTGGTCAAGGTTCTCCAAAATGTCGTTTTGAACAGCAATCAAGTAATCAACGATTTCCTTATAGTCCTTGTATTTCTCTTTCAAATCGCTCATAGCGAACTCAATCGTGTACAAGGCAACCTCTTGATCCATCTTCCTAATTGCCTCATCCGTCTTTCTCGCCAATCCTCGAAGCTGCCTCATCGCGTTTCTTAACTCAGCTTCCAACGCATCTCTCTTTTTCTGAATCTCAGCTCTTACCTCGGGACTCAATGAAAGAAAATCTTTCTCGTTCAAAGGTCGACCTTTCACAACTGGAATAGTCAACAACCCAATTGGGCTGCTTTGAAGAATGAAGCCCTCAGCTTGAGCCTTCATGTTTAACTCAGCAAAAAGCTGCTCCCTTTCTTTTTCAATAGCACCAATCGTAACTTCCCTTTTCCTAGCATAATCATCACTTTCAAAAACCTTAGGAAGGTTCTTACGCACCTCTTGGATGAAGTTCGCCATGTTCCTCTGAAAAATCTTAGCCGTCCCCGCAGGAAGACTAATCGCATTAGGCTCATAGGAATTCTGGAAGTTATGCACGTAGCACCAGTCGTTCGGAACAGGCTTTGTCTTCGCAACCTCCTCCAAAAAATCTTTAACAGCCGTGGTTTTCCCCGTCCCAGGAACACCCGCAACGAAAATGTTGAACCCACGTTCAGCAATGTCTATTCCAAACCGCAATGCTCGAACAGCCCTATCCTGACCAATGATCTCCTCAAGCGGCGACAGATCCTCAGTCGTGGCGCACTCCATCAGTTGAGAATCACATTCCTTCCTAAGATCTGCGGGAGCCAATTCCCTAATCAAAAAACCACCTCAAAACGAAAACACACACGTAATATCTACGACTATTCACTATAAAAATCTTCGAGAAACAAAAAAGAAAAATGTTAACAGTCAGGTTCTGTAGGAAAGAATCAATGAAGCTGTGAATTTGATGGAGTTCACGTAATCCTTGATTCTCACATTTTCGTTAGGCGCATGAACCTTAGAACCTGGATAGCCAACACCACCTACTGAGGCAACAGGAATGCCCATCCGGTTTTTTATTACATAAAATGGGCTTGTCCCAGCAATCGTTGGCCAAATAACAGGTTTACAGCCATAAACCCTTTCTGCAGTTTCAAGAATGCGAATGACAAATGGGTCATCAGGCGAAGTCTTAGCAGGCTCATATCCACCATGATAAATGACAGCTACGTCGCTGAACCCTTGGCTATACAAGTACTCTTTTAGCCGCCTAAATAGAACGTCAGGTTTCTGAGCCTCAACAAGCCTAAAGTCAACCTTAACCATCGCCTCAGAGGGAAGAACAGTCTTTGACCCTGGACCAGTGTAGCCCGCCTCAAAACCAGTGATGTTACACGTCGGAGAAAACCGCAGAACCCTCTGGCCTTCAACACCCGTCACTCCGCCGAGGTACTCCGTAAGTCCAAGCTCTTCCTTATCCGCTTTTTCGTCAAAAGGTGCTTGCTTAAGAAGTTGAATGTCCTTTTCGGTTGGCGTAACAACCTCGTCGTACCATCCTGGAATCCTAATTTTTTCATCAGCCCCCTTCAACGACGAAAGCAGCCAAACAAGCCTCCACGCCGGGTTAGGCACAATCGGAGCCAGCGAGGAATGCACATCCCTTTTCGGCCCTTTAGCTCTGAACTCTAAATAGAGTATACCTTTGACTCCTAGACTAACGTTCGGTCTGTTCTGTTCATCCACTCCGTCGCCTTCCCACACGTAACCGTCGGCCTTTAGAAGATCCATGTTTTCCTTTACGAAGTACTCAAGATGTGGGCTTCCAATCTCCTCTTCGCCTTCGACGAAAAACTTTAAGTTCACAGGAAAGCCGTCGTAAACCGCCTTCAAAGCTTTGACAGCTTCTATGCGTGCTACGAGGCTTCCCTTATTGTCATCAACACCTCGAGCAAAAATTTTACCGTCCTTAACTCTAGCCTCAAAAGGAGGAAAATCCCAAAGATCCAAAGGCTCAGGAGGCTGCACATCATAATGGTTGTAGAAACCTAAAGTCTGCCTGGCTTCTCTGCTCTTGAACTCGCCAAAAACAACGGGATTGCCATCCTTGACAGGGACAACTTTAACGCCAATTCCCATCAGCCATCATGCATTTAAGAGTCTTGACGCATTCGCTAATGCCCCTGTTTTGAGCAGATATGCTTGGCTGAACACAGAGCGTTCTCAAATCCTCAACAAACTCGTTAACATGCGAGTCAATGTAACTAAAAACTCTCTTAACCGACATTCCTTGGTCCTCCCACCATTAAGAATCGTAAGAGCCAAAAAAGGCTTTAGGATACCCAGAGACATTGCTTCAAGCTACAAGAATATTTACCATGGCAATTTTCCATGCTTCTTCACGTAACTGACAAGCCCACCCTCGTCAAGAATCAACTGAAGCTGAGGCGGCAACGGCTTAACAACATAAGATTCACCGCTTGAAATGTTTCTTACAATGCCTTTTGACAAATCAACCTCAAGCACATCGCCGTCCCCAATTTTGTCAGCCTGGTCACATTCGGCAGCTGGCAACCCAATGTTTATGGCGTTTCTATAAAAGATTCGAGCAAAAGTCTTCGCTATAACAGCAGCAACGCCTAGATGCTTAAGAACCAAAGGCGCCTGTTCCCTGCTTGAACCACAACCAAAGTTTCTGTCGCCAACAACAAAGTCGCCTTTCTGAACCTTTGCAGCGAACTCGGGTCTAGCAGCCTCCATAGCATGTTTAGAAAGCTGATCAAGATCCGTTATGCTGAACTTGTATTTCCCTGAGATAATAATATCCGTGTTAACGTCGTCTCCGAACTTCCAAGCCTTGCCACGTCTAACCATTCAGCCTAAGCCTCCTTCAAAAGTCTACGAGGATCAGTTAATTTACCCTCAACCGCTGTCGCAGCCGCAGTTGCAGGAGAAACCAAGAAGATTTGCGACTCTGCACTTCCCATCCTTGCCTTAAAATTGCGGTTAGACGTAGAGACACACACCTCGCCGGATGTTAAGATGCCTTGATGCCCACCAGCGCAAGGTCCACAGCCGGGATTGCAGACCGCACAACCCGCATCCAGAAAAACCTCGATCAAGCCTTCTTTCAAGGCTTGCATGTAAACCATCCGCGACGCAGGTGTGACGATCACGCGTACTCCCCTC
>JAGTQS010000071.1 GCA_018397055.1 Candidatus Bathyarchaeota archaeon
CTTCTTCATACAAGCACACTCTCACACTCTAAATTTAAGAGTGTGCCATATGTCTTGGGATAATAGAGCAACAAAAAACAAGGGGTAAAAGAAGATTATCTCAGCGAGACTTTGTCGAAAATGAAAACAGCCTCAGTCATCGAGGGAGAAGTAGCAATTTTTGCAGCTAAGGAAAAAGACAAAGGGGTCGTGGTCTTGTTAGTCGCATCAAAAGACGAAAGGATCCGCAGAGAAACCCAAAAAATTCATGCGCCAGAGTTCGTTGCCTTAAAAGAGCTTGAGGAAAGAGACAGAGAGGTTGCTAAAATCACTAAACGCCTTTATGGAGTGGACATTTCTAAGCTTCCGCCTTTTGACGTGGCGATAAACACTGAAAGAATTCCTCCAGAAAAAATTGTTAAAATAATCTCTTTACTGCATGAAAAGGAGAAAACAGAAAAAGCCTAGTCATTATATAGATGTCTTTATGCCTTAGATAAAGAAGCATTTATCTTTCAAATCGCAATTGTGTTTTTCAGTTTGGGTGGTTGCACTTGTGCAGTTCTCAAATGCGAAGAAAGGAAAGAGAAATGAAAAAAGATGACGCCTTGAAGTTTCTTCAGGAAGCCAAAGTCGGGAGGTTAGGAGTTTGTCAAAACGATCAATCTTACGTTGTTCCCGTTCTGTTTGTCTACGATGCGGAAACAAACGCGATATACATTCATAGTTCAAAAAATGGGAAAAAGATAGAAATGATAAAAGCAAACCCAAATATTTGCTTCGAAATCGACGAAATGCTCGAAATTATATTAAATAAATCGCCATGCAACTGTGATGTGGCATACCGCAGTGTCATTGTTTTTGGTAATGCATCTTTTATGAACAGTCCAAAAGCTAAGATCAAAGCGTTGAGTTTACTATTGAAAAAATACAGCGAGGAAGCAAACAGCACAATAAATCCAGAAATGGCAGATCTTACCCAGATCATTGAAATCAAGATAACGTCAATTACGGGAAAAGAGAATATAAAGTAAAAAATCAAAGCGTTCCAGTAAAGAAGGAAATCATTCCTAGAAGCATCCATACTAAAACCAAGTTTTTTATTTGTCTAGCTTTTTCTTTGGAATGATCCTTGACAAGCATGGTGGAGGAAATCGTAAAGCCGAGGTCCGTGACAATAACGGGTGGAAGATACCACGTTGAAACTATTCCGAGAAACCACGGAAGTAGGCTTAAAATAACGGCCGAGAGAAAGAAGAATGCTGCAACAATGGATGCTTTTTTGCTGCCGTAAACGGCCATTATGGTCTTGATTCCCTTTATTTTATCGCCCTCAAAGTCTACGATTCCTTTCGTCACTTCACGCCCAGTGTTCGCCAAGAAAGCTAAAACTGAGAAGAACAGCACTCTCAACGACAGGCTTTGACCAACAACAAAGCTTCCGTAAACGAATGGTATCGCCACGCATGCGCTGACTAAAAAGTTGCCCGTTAAACCCGTCTTTTTTCCTTTTGTGGCGTATAATAAAGATGTAAAAAGAGAAACTACAGCCACTAGAAAAGGCATAAGAGAAAAAGGAGCAATCAATATAGAAGCAGCTAAACCAGTTATGATGAGTATCAAAGCAAAAACCATGCATTCTCCACGCTTTACAGCTCCACTTGGAATTGGTCGGTTCGGCTCGTTAATTTTGTCAATTTCATAATCATAATAATCATTTATCGCCATCGAGGCGCCAGTAAGCGTAAATGCAGTGATAAACCCCAGCAAAAGACTTACAGCAACATCTATGGAAAACGGCCTCATCAACGCTAAAGATGCGCCAACCAAGACTGCTACACCCATCATTAAACCATTAATTGGACGAAGAAGCTTGATGAAGCCAGCAGCTTTACCCATACTCACAACACTTCTAATCTCTTAAATCAAAAAAGAAGGCGACCTTAATATTGCTTTTCGGACATAAGACAAAGGGCAAACATATCGATTTAAAGACAGCCTTCCCAAATGGCTAATCAAGCTCAAAATTACCACAATACAATACAACTTTTACCCAAAAAGAAGAAAAACCTAATCATACGGCGGCCTAATTGTAGCCGTCACATTCACCGTAGTTGTCACCCCAGACCTCCAAACGGTTAAAGTTATTGTTTGCCCAGGCGAGACATGTTCCTCAACGTAGACTGACCATTCAGCAATTGTTCTAGTCGGATGCCCATCAACGGCTAGTATTATGTCTTTTGCTATGTAGCCAATTCTTCCACGTGAATCTGTGGTTTCAACAACGCCTTGTAGACCGGCTTCTTCTGCTGGATAATTTTCTATTACTTCCCAAACCAGTAAACCCATTTGAAAGGATTCCACATTGAGGATGTTATATTGTTTTATTACTTCTGGTGTGAGCTCAAGTAAATAGAACCCAACAAAGGGATGGTTATAATTGCTCTTCTCAATCAAAGATGCTGCAACGCGGTTCACGATGTTCGAGGGAATCGCGAAGTTGAAGCCATACGAGGTTCCAGCATTCGTTATTCCAACAACGTTCCCAGACATGTCCAAAAGCGGTCCTCCTGAGTTCCCCGGCGCCAAAGAAATGTCTAATTGGACTACTGGCACTATTATTGGCACATCTTCCAGCTCGATGATTTCATTCAATTGGCTAATATATCCTGAAGATAAGCTTCCAGTGAGACCTAAGGGATTACCAATAGCGACAACTTGTTGTCCGATGTATAGGTTAGAGGAGTTCCCTAACTGCAGAGGCTTCACGTCTGAGGGAGAACCAGCCACCATCAACACTGCAACATCGGAATAGGGATCCAATCCTACGATTGAAGCTGGCTTTCTTGTCCCATCGTAGAACTGAACCTGAATTTCAGTTTCACCTTCAACTACATGCCAATTTGTAAGAATCATATTTGAACTGCTGAAAAGGAACCCGGAACCCAGCCTTGTATTTGTCGTTATTACAACCACTGACTTGTAAGTTGACTGATAGATGCTGGCAGGTGTCTGATTTATGAAGTTTGAAATATTTTTTTGGAAATTCGCAACTTGGCTTGATAGCTGGTCAATTAACAGCCTCATTTCAGTTACATTTGCCAAAGAGGTTTGATTAATGGCTTCTAACGTCTCAGCTAGTTTAGAGAGTTCAGTGGCAAGTTGTTGCTGAACTTGGATGTTATTGAATATTAAATAGCTGTTAAAGATAGACAAAGCTAATGCAACAATGCATAGAACCGCTAAAAATTTAGAAATACTAATCGGCATTCTGATCCCTTAAATATATTATCAAATGCAGACCCTTAAACTTTTTTTATAAAAAAAGGATAGAGATTAGAAATTTTAGAAACAAAATTCTGAATTGGGCCTTAATCATTTTCTTACGAAGATGGTCTTCACAACTCATTAATCTAAACCTGTGGTCATGAATTTTCGATGACAATGAGGAATCCACTAAAAGATCTGAAGGCCCTCAGCCAAACAGTTACAACTATGATTCTGTTAGTTATACCAGTAATGCTTAGTGGAGGAGTGGCAATGTATGCTTATCAATTGATAAGTTCCGAAATACAAATAGAAGTCGTTACGATTTCAAAACAGTATATCTGGATTTTTGAGGATGGGTCTTCCTATGCAGCTCTTGAAATTGATAACATAGGTGGAAGAGACGCACTAATTGACAAAATAGAAGTCAGAGGAGTAGAAGTACTCTGGTCAACCGTATATTACTACAAAACTACCTTGATCATAACTGATTCGCTTAACTGTCCCGAAAATGGTAATCACAGCTGGATAAACTTCGAATACACGCCAAGTAAAGTTGCAAACTTCACCCAAGCGTCAGGCGACATTCCAGTACCCTCAGGCTATACTATTGCCATTTATATTAAGAACCCAGACAATCTCACAGTTAACGATGTGGGAAGAGCAGTAAGCATAACAATTTACACTGGAAACGCGCAATACCAAGTTTTTTGTTATGCACAATCGAATGAACTGGATAATTAATAAAAACATAATTCGAGAACATGAAAACTTGGTTTGACCTATTATGCGTCGAATTTCTTAACATACAAACAATAAACAAGAATTTAATTGTCGATAATTCTCTCTGCTTAAACACTTTTAAATCTTAGAAGCTTCAGTAGCGATTATTACTTTGCTGTTACAAATGAGTATCGATCTTCATACCGCGCTGGATTTTGAAGCACATCCAAACCGACTTGCGTTATTCTTGCCCAAAGCCAGTCTGCGCCATGAACTTGAACAAGTTTTACAAGTCCATTTCTTGCTAGATATGATATGTTTATGTCTAAGTCTCTCTCTGGAACTGGAATTGCCTCTCGGATGATGCTTCTGTGGACTCCCCAGACTGAAGCTCCTTTTCTTGGCGGTTTTGCAAGTAACTGCAAAATGCGCAGTCTAATTTCGTCTTCTGTGTATGAAGGCATGAATATAAGAAATGCAGTATCTAAACTTAAATCTTATCCATAACGTAACCAAATATACATGAATCGCACGGCAGATGTCACTGATTCCCAAAAAAAGCTTCCTAAAAATAGTATTAAAGAATATGAATAGCCTAAAGTGTTGACATCTGCAGCTACATTGAAAACTGTTATAAGGTTAGTTTAAATTGTTGAATAGCCTAAAATCATGGGTAAAGTGATGAATTTATGGAGTCAGTTAACAATTTAAGGCTGAAAAAGGGTGAGGTTGGAATCTTTTGGTTTGGACAAAATACCTACGTTCTAAAGACCTCTAATGAAACAACCATTGCCATTGACCCTTACTTGTCTAGAGACAAACGATTGCATCATGTCCACCCAGAGCCTCCCATTAAACCAGAAGAATTTAACGTGGACTATGTTTTTTGCACTCACGACCACTGGGACCACACAGACCCAATTGCTCTTCCAATTATCGCAAAGAAATTTCCTGAAACAGTCATCCTTGGCTCTCATGAAACGTGCCAACATCTTACCGAATTGGGTGTGGAAAAGAAAAATCTAGTGCCTTTAAAACCTAAAACCGCTTTTAAGCTTCAAGGTTTTTCTGTTACACCATATTATTCTGTTTCGCCTGAAGAGGCTGATACGACCCATTATGGCT
Organism: Candidatus Bathyarchaeota archaeon; assembly: GCA_018397055.1. GTDB lineage: Archaea > Thermoproteota > Bathyarchaeia > Bathyarchaeales > DTEX01 > JAGTRI01. Next base: position 5,095 of record JAGTQS010000071.1, read on the forward strand.
ACGTCTTCGAAATTGAAGGCATAAAAATTTACAACATGGGAGACACGTTCCAATCCGTTGTAAAAAATCCAGAATCGATACTTGGCGAAATTGCTAATGTTTCTCCCGACATTGCAATGTTTCCCATTATAGGTGATACGCCTCAACGAAAACCGGAAGACGCTTTTAAATTTACGATGGTCGTGAAACCAAAAATTGTGATTCCATGCCATTATGATTGCTTTAGCGATAGAACCATCGATCCACAAAACTTTATCAAATTATTCAAAGAAGTCACCAGCATAAAGCCAATTGTCATTCCTTATAAGGGGAAATATGTTTATAGCGTCTCTTAAGAAAAATGTAGGCCAAATAATAAATAAAGCCAGAAGCCAGTGGACAACTTCAGCAATTCCATTTTTGTCAAAATCCTTTTTTAATTTTTTACATTAAAACTTAATGTTTTTTGCAATAGTATTATATCATAAGAATGAATTTATGAAAAAATATAAAAAATAGAAGGCGGTCATGGGCATGAACGATTCTTATTACAAGAATTTTGGCGTAGCAATCTATTGTCGAATATACGACGTACAAAAGATGGCAGATTCAAAATGGCTTGAGGAAAGCTTCAATGTTCTACATAAATACCTGAAAATAAACAAGGTATATCTAGAAACCCATCGTGACATGATTGTTCCTGAAAAAGAGCATGTTCAAAAAATTAAGACGTTTTTTGAATGCAAAGGAATAAAGACGTCTGGAGGCGTAGCGTTTGTTGCCAGCGAGGGCAGGCTGTCCAGAACTTTCTGCTATTCAAATCCTGAAGAACGACAAAAAGTAAAGGAAATTATGCAATTCACAGCTCAATTGTTCGACGAGATTATACTGGATGATTACTATTTTACGAGCTGTAGGTGCGAACTATGCATAAAAGCTAAGGGCAACATGAGTTGGACAGATTTCCGTCTGAAGCAGCTTGAAGAGGCAGCAAAAACATTGATTATTGAGCCAGCTAGAAGCGTCAATCCAAATGTTAACTTAATTATAAAATATCCAAACTGGTACGAACATTACCAATATATGGGTTACAATCTTGATGTTGAGTCAAAAATGTTTGACATGATCTACACCGGAACAGAAACGAGAGATCCAGAATATACCCAGCAACATCTACAGCAATATCAGAGCTATGAGATTATGAGATACTTAGACAACGTAAAACCTGGCAAGAACGGCGGAGGCTGGATTGATCCATATGCTCGAAGATACCTCGACCGCTGGGGAGAACAAATACTACTTACACTGTTTGACAAGCCGAAAGAGGTAACGCTGTTCTGTTATGGCTCCTTGTTGGAATCAATAAAACAGAAAGATGGCTCAGAAAAACTCACAAGCGTTCTCGCTTCGGTTGCTGGAAACGTTTTTGAAGAGGCAGACGTGTTTCTCGAATACCTTGGCAACCCAATTGGCGTTTCAAGCTACAAACCATATAATTCTTCTGGAGAGGATTTTCTGCATAATTTCATCGGCATGCTTGGTGTCCCAATTGATTTAACACCTGAATTTCCACGTAACAGCAACACCGTTTTCCTTGCGGAGTCAGCGAAATTCGACAAAGATGTTGTTGACAAAATTAGAAACCACTTGATTGAAGGTAAGACTATAATCGTAACTTCGGGATTGTTCAAAGCGTTACAAGGCAAGGGTATTGAGGATATAATCGAAGTTGAATGCACTGATAAAAAAGCATTAGTGAAGGAATTTATGCGATTTATGGACGTCTATAGTTCGGACATGGAAATCATTATTCCACAAATAAAGTATGCCACAAACGACGCTTGGGAAATTGTCACAGCACTAG
>JAGTQS010000007.1:0-1295 GCA_018397055.1 Candidatus Bathyarchaeota archaeon
GACGAAATCCTCAAACTTACCCTCTCAGACCTCAAAGGCCTAAAAACCCTATACCAGATGGAGATAACCTAAAATTTGCCAAAGTTTAGTAACTATTATAAGCTTACGGAAAACTAGATTTTTTCTCATTCTCGTTCTTCAAAGCATTATCACGTTGCCTTTCAGCATTTGAAAAGTCTTTGAAACGTTCTTATTACGTGTTTTTACGTTTGTTTTTCCATATTGTTCCTTCAGGCGTGTCTTCCAGTTCTATTCCGACTTCTTGAAGCCTACGTCTTATTCTATCAGCTGCTTCCCACTCTTTTTGTTCCCTTTTTTCCCTTCTTAAATCAATAATTATTTGCATAATGTCACCGATAAGTTTTGATTGTTCAGTTACAGATTTAGTTGATATCGCCTCAATGCCGAGAACATCTAGGGCTACATTGAAAACTCGCAGGATTTCTTTCTTTGCTTTAATGCTGATTTTGCTATTATTTTCAAGATAACTAAAAATGGACTTTGCAATGTCAAATAGCACTGAAATTGCTAACGGCGTATTAAAGTCATCGTCCATGGCTTCCTCAAACCTCTGCTTTGCATTTCCAATGCTAGACAAGAGATTCATTTCATCTTGGCTTTGAACCTCGTCTTCCTTAAGGCTTTCAAGCCTCTCTAAGGCGTTCATCAGCCTTTCCAAGTTTGTCTCCGCAACTTCTAACGCTTTTTTGTTGAAATCAATAGGGCTACGGTATTGAGTTGAAACGAGAAAGAGACGGAGAACACTTGGTTCACAAAGTTTCAAAGCATCTCGAACCGTTACAAAGTTGCCTAGGGACTTCGACATTTTCTCGCCCTCAACAGTTAACCATTCGTTGTGAAGCCAATACCTTGCAAACGTTTTGCCTGTCGCAGCTTCAGCTTGAGCAACCTCATTCTCATGGTGAGGAAAAATAAGGTCCTTACCACCCATGTGTATGTCTATGGTTTCTCCCAAATATTTCGTTGCCATCGTTGAACATTCAATGTGCCATCCCGGTCTACCCTTACCCCACGGACTGTGCCAGCCTAGTTCATTAGGTTTCCAAGCCTTCCAAAGAGCAAAATCCGCTGGATTCTTCTTTTTAGGGTTGATTTCAATCCTTGCACCCATCTGTAAGGCTTCAGCTTTGTTGCCTGAAAGTTTACCGTATTCTTTGAATTTTGAGACGTCAAAGTACACGTCGCCATCTGCTTCGTAGGCGTATCCTTTCTTAATTAAAAGTTCGATGGCTTCAATAATTTCGGGAATATGTTTTGTTTCTCATCTCTTCAAG
>JAGTQS010000007.1:1308-32899 GCA_018397055.1 Candidatus Bathyarchaeota archaeon
CGTTCAGCACAGCCATGTCTTTGAGGTAAGCTTCGGTGAAGAACTCGCAAAGCTGCTGAACGCTTATTCCTGTTTCGTTCGCTCTGGCTATGGTTTTGTCGTCAATGTCGGTTATGTTGCAGACAAGCTTAACTTTGAATCCCTTATACTCGAGGTATCGTCGGACAACATCCGCCACGACAAAAGCCCTTGCATTGCCTATGTGAATGTAATCATAGACCGTTGGACCGCAAACATACATGTGGACTTCGTTTTCATGTAAAGGAACAAACTTTTCCAGTCTCTTGCCCAGCGTGTTGTAGACCATCAGAACCATAACAGTCACATGCCACCAAGACTTACCAACAAATAGTGACGCATCGAGAGTATAAACGTAACTACGTAGACATCAGTAATTTTCTGCTTCCAAAAAACCTTCAACGCCAAATCTTTCTCAAAAGCTGCACTATCCATTCTCTGCTTTTTCTCCAAGAAGCCATCACGCACAGTATGAGGGAACCAGCCAATACGATCGTTGAAAGAACCCACTCTTCTACGTGATAGCTCAGTTCCTGGAAAATGGCGCCTCCAACCAATGCACTGAGAGAATAGTAAGTTGACTTGCCAATCATCTGGATGGCGAGAAACTTTCTTAACGGAAAACGCGCGGTTCCGGCTAACAGCACAATCGGCGTGTCAGGCAGCGGCGAAGAGGCAACTAACAAGATTGCGACTATACCGTATTTTTTTATCCACTTTGAGAGAGTGCTGTTTTGCTCGTTTTCTTGAAAGGCTTCCCGTATTCCTTTTCCCCAATAGTATGTTGTAACCTCGCCGAAAGCTGCACCTAAACCCGCTGAAAGCCCGAGAATAAGTGGATTATGGTGTTTCAACAAGTTAACGAACGCGGGAACGAAAAGGTTTCTTCCAATTACGGTCAGGTGGCTAAACATTGCGGCTAAAAAAATGCCTAAAAACCCGGTTTCCTGCAAGAGGGTATCTGTGAACAATGTCTGGTAAAGTATTATGGCTGAAATAATTGCTGTTAGTACCGCAGCAGCGATGTTGACTAAGGCTTTCTTCATATATTTCACTAGAGACTTTGAACTTGGACAACGGGCGTTAAGTTTCCATAGTTTATTGTCCAAAGATACTTAAGCATTTCATTTTAAGGGTTGAATGGAAAAGAGTTCGAAGCTGAATATTCTTTATTACCTTCTTGGTTCTAGACAGTTAGTATGCTTGGAACCTTCATAAATGTGGCATCTGTGGCGTTAGGAAGCTTCCTTGGGTTAGCCCTTCGAAGAGAACTTCCTGAACGAATCAGAAAAATCGCTTTTCAAGGAGTAGGCTTGGCAACGTTATTTATTGGAATTAAGTTGGCGCTTCAAACAACAAATATTGTAACGCTTTTCCTCAGCATACTATTCGGAGCCATAATTGGGGGTATAATAGATGTTCAAAGCCGACTTGAAAGGCTCTGTGATATTCTTAAGGCCAAAATAAGATCGAAAGACGAAAAGTTCACTGAGGGCATGTTGACTGCGTTTTTGATATTCTGTGTTGGCCCTATGACTATATTAGGCTCTGTTCAGGATGGGTTGAGCGGAGACCCTTCAGTTCTTGTCGCAAAGTCTATACTTGACGGGTTCGTTTCGGTTTCGCTGGCTTCAACGCTGGGAATAGGAGTCCTCTTTTCGACAATACCCCTCTTCATCTTTCAAGGCACGATAACGTTGCTGGCTTCGTACTCGTACGCTTTCTTCACCGACACCATCGTTGTCGAACTCGGCGCAGTGGGCGGAATACTGCTTCTTGGACTGGGAATTAAGTTGCTAGAAATAAAGAACATTGACGTGACAAACTTGTTGCCTTCGCTCTTAATAGTGCCACTAGCCATCAGCATATTACGATGACAAATCAAACATAACAAGGTGAAACTATGTCTAATATGCTGAATTCCGCCGAAAAACTTCTGGAGAAAATTGAGATTCTTAAAAACAGTGGCATCAAAAAGGTCATTGAAACACGGATAAAACAGTTTGAAGAGATGAGAAACAAACCCAGCAGTGAGCTGTTCAAGGAACTAGCGTACTGCATTCTATGTGCAAACTTCAATGCGGAACGTAGCATGAGCATCCAAAAAGCAATTGGGAACGGCTTTATATGCTGGTCTGAAAAAAGGCTGGCTCAAGAACTGAAGGCCTTAGGTCACCGTTTTCCAAACACCAGGGCGAAATACATCGTTGAGGCAAGGAAGCACGTAGATTCATTAGAATCAAAAATTTCTTCATTCAATAATAAACAGGAATTGAGAGATTGGTTAATTGGGGCAATCAAAGGTCTAGGAATGAAGGAATCAAGCCACTTCCTAAGAAACATAGGCTTTTCAGATTTCGCCATTCTCGATTTTCACATAATTAATGTGCTGGTTAAATACGGCTTAATTGATAAGCCTTCTACTCTCACGAAAAAAAAGTATCTAGAAATCGAGACATTTTTACGGTACATCGCAGACAAAGCAAACCTGAATTTGGCTGAACTTGACCTCTACCTTTGGTTCATGGAAACAGGCAAAATACTAAAGTAGCCATCCAAAGATTGATTTAATTTTTGCTAGAATAAAATATACTGAACAAAGGTGATTTAATGAAAAATTTCAGCAGAATGTTTTCTGTTTCAACTCATAAAAGAATGGAAATACTTGACGTGACAAATAACGTCGCTAAAATCGTTGGAGAAAGCGGAATAACCAACGGAATAGTTCACGTTTGGGTTCCTCATGCAACAGCAGCAGTTGCAGTGAACGAGCATGACACTGATCTTTGGGACGACGTTCTAGAAGCTTTCAGCCGTCTAGTTCCATTCAAAGGGGACTACCATCACAACGCGAAGTACAGCTGGACGGAAAGCGAACAAAACGCCCACGCGCACATTCTGAACTGCTTAATCAAGCCTCATGTCACTGTGCCTCTTGAGAACGGGGAAATGCAACTTGGAACCTGGCAATCAATCCTCCTCATTGAGATGGATGGCTCACGAACAAGACATATAAGAGTCCACGTGATTGGCGAGTAAGTACTTAGTATTTAGCGAGATCGTCTCTCAATTACGCGTTTAAAATGTTCCACATCACCATAAGATTTTTCATAGATGTGGGCGCTATTTGTGAAGTCTAGGTACGGGCCAACCTTTACTTTTAGGTGTTCAGCAACCATCTTTTGAAGTTCAGTAAGCGCAAGCATGTTCATGTGCATGGCTCTGAATATGTCTCGGCTTCGCCAAGTTGTGTGAAAAATCAGTTTTTTATCTCTTATTGTGCACCAGACTCTTTGCAAACAGGGAGGAGAGTCCACGTTCATGTCTCTTTCGGGATCCCATGTTATTGCCTGTGCTCTTCTCGAAAAACTTGCCTGTTGCAGCTTGCTTATTATGTATCCAATCTGGTTGATTGCCTTAGGTGGGTAACAGAACAGTCTTTCGTGGTAAGTGTAGTGTATTTTGCCTTCCTTAACTGCATCGTCAAGTGTTCCTCGAAGAACTTCATCGTAGTACTTCCAAAGCGACTCCCTTATGGCGACAAGCAAATCGCCCCTGTGGATTCGAGGTTCAGCAAAAGGTTCCTCAACAACTATGAGAAGACCTAAAAGTTCCTTCGACGTTTCGCCATACTCAGTTGGAACGTTCGCTCCCTTGTTCCAACATTCTAAAACAGCCTTTTCCCATGCTTCAGAAACTGTTCTGGCTTTGATAGTTACGCCTACGTGTCCCTCAACCATTGTGGATCACTGATCTTTCCTAATGATTGAACGATTCCTCATAAATCGTTTTGTCTAGTTTTCTGAAATTCGATACATTTTTAAATTATGGAACCTAAGCTGATGTTTGGCGATATGCTTGTCAGAAGACGAAGAAGATAGGTGGATTAGACGAAGAAGGTGGCCTTTTTTCAGAGGTTTTTTCCCTGACGACTTCGACGACGTTTTTAGGCAAATGGATGAAATGATGCAAAAAGAGTTTGAAGAGCTGACAAAAAAGGTTCCTAGAAACCTCATTCGTGAAAGAACCTTGCCGGACGGCTCCAAAGTTAATGAGTGGGGACCCTTTGTTTACGGATATAGTGTAACTATTGGGCCTGATGGGAAACCTCAAATTAGGGAGTTCGGTAACGTTAAGCCTGAGGCTAAATTTGGAAAACCTCAATTGAACATTAGGGAAGAAAGAGAGCCTTTGGTAGACATTATACCAACAAACGGCGAAATTCGGGTCATAGTGGAGCTTCCCGGAGTTGACAAGAAAGATATTAAGCTGCATGGAACAGAGAGAAGTTTAACTATATCAGTTGATGTTCCTCAACGTAAATACTATAAGGAAATTGGGCTTCCTTCAAAGGTCGACCCTAAAAATGCCCGTTCATCCTACAAGAATGGAGTTTTAGAAGTTACGATGAAAAAGATAGAAGAAAAACATGAAGGTCAACCTATACAAATCGAGTAAAGAAAATGAATTAGAAAATCACAAGGTCTTAACATACTTTAGTTAATATATATAATATTTTTATTGTCTATCCAAAATTTTTACCAAGTGTCATATTTTTGTTTGAAAAATATGGTTTTCTTTATATTACAGTTTATTTGGAAGCATGATTCGAAATATTGTTCCATTATTTTTTCAACGCAAAATCTTTAAAAATATTTTATCTATGTAAGGATTCTTCTAAAAAAGGGAGTTATGTTAATAACTAAACTTTGGCAAATTTTCATTTCGGAAGCATTAAAAACGCAAAAAATGGAGTTCCAAATATGAAAAATTAACATTATTTTGGTAAAATACTTTAAAGAAATGGGCAAAAGCCAAAAATTTGCCAAACTTTAGTTAATAATACTTGTTCAATTATTTAATTATTGTTTCAGAGTGAAGAAGAATTGCCGTTTTTGAACAAAAGATTTATTAAGAAAGTGAAAAGGCAAGTTCCATGGGTAGAACATATTATAAACAACGAGAGAACTGCTGGAGACCTTAATGTTGACTCCTCAGCCATAAATGTTCAAACGCATGAGGGAAGCCTTTGCCTTGTTTGCAGAGGAAGCAGGATGCTATGTGGGAAGCCTCGTTGCCCGGCAATTCTAAAATTGTATTCTCTTCTGAAAACTGAAAAAAATGTTAACTCAGAAAGAATGATTGGTTCTTCTCCCCCAGGAGTTTTCATTGGACACATAGGTCATCCACACGTATACGCTGGTCCCTTGGTTCCTCCTGTGCTTGGTGACACGTCTGTTTACGATGCTCCTGAACAGTGGCTTGGGAAAACTGTTGACGAAATTATAGGATTTAGGACAAATCTTATCCGGGCGAAATTTCGGGTGAACGTGACAAAGCCCTTTAAAAACCAAAATTTTGTGGAGAAAACTCTTGAGATTACGATGGCTAGAGAACCAGTAGAAACTAGGGTTGTCTTCAAAAAGAGGCCTTCAGGCAGTTTGCTACTGGACGGAGAAGTTCAACCCATGGGACCGTCAGCAGTGATGCGGAATATGGAAATTGAGACAGCGAAATTTGATGCCAAAATTGAAAGGGCTTATGGAGACGGTGACTTAAGAGCTGAGGAGGCGGTTATGGAGCTTTTCAAGGGTGGGGTGCCTGTTTCGAAGATTCAACGCGCCTTCAGTGTTGGAGCTTTTGGGCTTAAAAACCAGAGACGAATAGTTCCAACGAGGTGGAGCATAACAGCTGTGGACTCCGCAATATCAAGAGAATTAATTGACGAGCAGGTTAAGGGAAAACCGCTTATTAATGAGTATAGGGTCTACGAGTTTAACTATCTTGGTAACAGATTTTTGGTGCTGCTGACTCCGTCAAGCTGGAGATACGAATGGATAGAGGCATGGTACCCAGGCACAGTGTGGAACCCGCAAAGCCAAAACATAGCAATGGGCGCAGACTGGGAAGGATACCACGGTCGAACAACTTACGCCTCAATCGGCGGCTGCTACTACGCAGTTCGTCTGGCGGCAGCTGAATTCCTAGCCAGCATTGGAAGACAGGCTGGCGTTATAGCTATGCGGGAAATCTATCCGAGCTTTATTGTGCCTTTAGGCGTGTGGATAAACCGTGAAAGTATTCGAGAGGCCTTCAAAAACGAACCGTGTAAATTCAGCAGTCTCAAAGACGCCCTTGACCATGTTAGAACGAGGTTCGCAGTTAGCCTTGACAATTGGATTCAGACAAGTGCACTTCTTAAAGACTCTTTGTACCAGGAAAGATTAACGAAGTATCTGGAAAAATAAATTTCTAAAAGGTTGAGATGAACCAAAAAGAGGTTTATTGAAAGTTTGCTTCATGCACCACATTTTTAGATTTTGGCTATTCCCTTCAGCAGCTCCTTCATCAACACTTCAGACGCGTTTTTTCCTTCCCTCTCCTTTATTCTGTGCGCGTATTTTTTGAATTCTTCAAGAGTCACAGGCTTTCTTTCTTTTTTCTGGGAGAGGTAGGCTGACTGTACAATAGCTGTGGTTTCTGTTCCTATTTTTTCATCACATACTGGTTTAACGTTGTTCAGTACGCAGTTGCACATGTTCCTAATCTCGCCGGCGAAACCTTGGGTCCAAGATATTCTGCCTAGGTTGATTTCTCTTTTTGCTCCAAACGCGTCTGTTATTTCGAGTATCGTCTCTCCTTCTTTGTATGTTGGTTTTATGGTTCCGTTAGTTCCAATAATTATTGTGTCTAAAGAGTCACGGTGACTCCATGAGCCTTCAACATGTGCGGTTGACCATTTCCCTTCACTGTCCTCGAATCGTATCAGGACGTGGGCGTCGTCTTCCACTTCAAAAGATTTGAACATGCCCTGAAGAATCCTAGTCTTCATCCTTATGCAGATGCCGTACGGGTTGGCTGCCTTCACAATCGTAGGATTCTTGTCGAATCCGCTTAGGTACCAAGATGTTGTTATCGCATGCACGCCATTATCTAGAAGTGCGCCGCCTCCTGCAATGTCTGGATCCCAGAACCAAGAAGCCCATTCTGGTCCTCCGTGGGCTGTGGCAACGAAAACTAGCTGATTTTCACCTATGGCTCCGCTTTCAATGATTTTCTTAGCGTTGTACCAGAAGGGGTCGTATAACCAGTTTTCGTTGTGTTGATAGAGTTTTCCACTTTTCTCAACCGCCTCAACGACGTCAAGGCATTCCAAGTACGTTCGAGCCATTGGCTTTTCGCACATAACATTAACACCCTGATTCAAGGCGTTGATTGCTGTTAAGCTGTGATATTTGGTCGGCGTACAAACATCGATTAAATCGAGTTCTTCTTTTGAAAGCATCTCTGAAATGTCGAAGTATGTTTTTAGATTTTCGGCGTCTTCTCGGAGCTGTACAGACTGCTCGATGTTTCCTTTTTCCTCAGCCTTCTGTGCCTTCTCCAAGTAGAGATTTTTAGTTTTTCTTTCAGCTGAGGCCAAAACATCTTTGGAGACATCGCATATGCTGACGAGATGTGCCTCGTAAATGTCTGGGTACGCTGGAAGATGAGCACCTTGAAAGATGCCGCCTGAACCAACAACTCCCACTTTAACTCTTCTCATTTTGTTCACATCCAAATTGCATCGTAATTCTTTCAGTGTCTACAGCAGTATTAAGCTTTTTCGTAACCAAAATTACAGAACTATAAGATTCTGTAGAAGTTGCAGAAGCGAATCTAAAGAGATTTAAAGAGTAGTTTTATAAGGTAGTTTTTGGCTATTACTTTTATTCCATAGGAGGAATGGCTTATCAGCTTCGAGTATGTTGTTGAAACTGAAGACCTCGCAAAGTATTACCAGATGGGCCCAGTTACTGTAAAAGCGCTTGATGGCGTCAACATCAGAATAAAACGTGGAGAATACATCTCTATTATGGGTCCTTCGGGGTCTGGGAAGACCACGCTTTTTAACATGGTTGGTGGAATAGATAGACCAACACGTGGAAGAGTCTTCATTGACGGCGTTGACATAGCAAAGCTCGACGCATATGAACTTGCTTGGCTGCGATGCCGAAAAATCGGTTACATCTTCCAGACTTTCAACCTTATTCCCGTTTTAACAGCTATGGAAAACGTGATGTTGCCAATGATATTTGCTGGAGTTGACACTGACGAGAGGCTGAGAAGAGGGCGCGAAATCCTTGAAAATGTCGGTCTTGGAGAAAGACTGGGTCACAAACCTGCTGAGTTGAGTGGTGGTCAGCAGCAGCGTGTCGCCATAGCAAGAGCCTTAGCTAACAATCCTGTGATTGTACTTGCTGATGAACCGACTGGGAACCTTGACCTTCACACTGGACTTGAGATTATCACGTTGCTAAGGGAAATGAACAAAGAAAAAGGCGTCACTATAATCGCTGCTACTCACGACTTGAAGATGATTGATGTCAGCGACCGAATTGTGTATCTTCGAGACGGCCTTGTTGACAGATACGAAACAAGAGCCGAAGTATACGTTAGAGCAGCTGAATAAAAGAGAAACAAAAAAATTAAACACTTTCAAAAAACTGAGTGTTCTTTTTTTAATTGTCTATTTTGTCCATTAAACTTCGTATCTTAATGCCTCTGCTGGATTAAGCCTTGCAGCATACACTGCTGGGTAGGCTGCTGCAGCTACACTAAGCAGTGAAGCTATGCCTATGCCTTCGCCAATATAAGTAAAGTATGTTACGAAGTTAGTAGTGTTCAATATTCTGTCGACATATTGCGGCTGATTAATCATGTAAATTACAGTTGTGGCGCCCCAGCCTGCACATGCTCCTATTACGCCGCCTAATACGCCAAGCAACAGTGCCTCTATCAAGAAAATCTGAAGCACATTTGTATCCGTTGCCCCTAAGCACTTGATTGTTCCGATTTCCTTGTATCTTTCTGTGACTGACATAAGCATCGAGTTTACGATTCCAACTCCACAAACGAGAAGGGCGATAATGGCCATCCATGTCTGGTATTGAGGTGGAGGAGTCTGATCAATGAGAGGCAAAATTATGCCCATTGTCATTATTGCAACCATGAAGGCAATGCCTAAAAGAACTGAGAACGCCGTGATGAGAGCTCTTGTAAACCTTTTCCTAATGCTTTCAAGAGAAAAACGGAATGCCTCGCTGATTGGAAATTTTATTGAACCTATTTTTACGTCCGCCGTGTTTTGTGGTTTAGGTTCCGTTTTTGGCTCTTTCTTCTTTGGACTCATCTTTTTCCCTCGAACATATATTTCATAATAGATATTGCCTTTTAAAGATTTTCCATAAATAGCCAAAAATTTTTTGCATCTTTTTGAAACAAAATGACTAAAAAACGAAGATTATGAAATTCAAAGAATTAGATTGTTGCGGGTTTTTGAAGCCCAAGTCTTGCCCAATCAACCTTTTTCGCTATCATCTTCAAGTGGTTCTTTAGTTTAGTTTCAGCTTCGTCAGCTCCTAGTCGCCCTGAGTTCCAGGTGACGAAAGGAGGATAGAAGGAGGCTTCTTTAAATTTGGCTTTTCCCTCTTTTAGCTCGAACTTAATGTATCCCAGTTCTCTTAGATAACAGGAATCATTTGGGCAGAGAATGTCGATTTCCTGCAGTTCATGTTTTAAATATAATATTTTGTATTCCTCAGGGTTTTCTATCACTCTACCGCAAGGGCATTGAATGCTTTCTATTTCCTCACCCATATACTTCACTTACCTATTCTTCAAATTCTTCTGCTGATAAAACTAATCCTCTTCTTTTTTCGATGTTCTCCACAGTTCCATCCCGCAGGAACACCACTCTGTCACTGATGTCAATCATTTTTAAGTCGTGAGTAGCGCAAATAATCGTAGTTCCACGTTCAGCCTTTAAACGGTAAAGAAGCTGAACAATCGCGAAACCAGTATTTAAGTCAAGGTTCCCAGTCGGTTCATCAGCAAGAATTATTGCTGGATTGTTAGCTAAGGCTCTTGCTATGGCGACACGCTGCTGCTGACCACCACTCAACTCAGTTGGTCTGTGGTCAAGTCGGTCTCCTAGTCCAACAATGGTTAACAATTCTGCGGCTCTTTGTTGCCTTTCAGCTTTGGGTACACCCAAAAACGTCATGGGTAAAGCTACATTTTCTCTTGCTGTTAAAACGGGAATAAGGTTGAAAGTCTGGAAGATGTAACCGATTTTTTGGCATCGTAGCCAAGCCATAGCTCTTGATGGAATTTTTGAAAGGTCTACTCCATCTATAAAAATGTCGCCCTTTGTAGGTCTGTCTATTCCACCTATCATGTTAAAAAGCGTGGTCTTCCCAGACCCCGAAGGACCCATTACTGAAAGGTATTCTCCGTGTGGAATTTCAAGGTTTATTCCTTGCAGCGCGTGGACTTCTTCTCCTTTAAGATGGTAGATTTTATGAACGTCTACGACTTTGACAGCAGAAACTGCTTCTCCCATTATTGATTGCACCTCTGGACTTTCATCATAATCGATTGAGGGTATTTATATAATTGTTGCTAAAATAAGTTTTTCTAGTTATTTGATAAGAGAAAATTAAGAGAATACATCGTTAAAAATGCATGTTACAAGTCCTTCAATGTTCGGGTACATGGCCTGTGTGGTTTCTATTATATCAATGCCTCTTGGCGTAATATTGTAGATTCTTTTTCTGCCGTTCCATCCTCCCTTAATGAGGCCTTCTCTCTCAAGTGCGTATAGTAGTGAGTAGACGGAGCCTGAGCTGGGAAGAAAGTTAAACTTGTCATAGATTGATGTAATTACGTCATACCCGCTCATGGGGGCTTTTCTTAGCTCTGAAAGGATAAGAATATCCATGAAGTTTTTTGGGGTTCTTTTTTGCAGTTGCCGAAGGATATTTTTTTCTTTCTGGATGTATAACTTCAAGCATATTTTTCCACAAATATTTATTCATGTATATACATATAAACTTTTTAAACTTTTTGTTAAAAATAATGTCAAGACCAGACAAGAACCAAAAAATGCTACGTACAACAAGCCAATTCGCAGTCCTCAACGATAAAGCGCTTATATAAAAAAAGATTGTGTGCACAGAAAAGAGGTAAACAGGCATCCATGTTTTGAGGTACGGAAAAAATGGTTAAGAAAGCTGACCCGACTATATATACCCCCTCTCCCTCAATCTCTACACAGAAAAAAAGACTTGCCACCGAAAGAAATCGATAACAAAAAATCGCAGAATAACACGCAAAAAGGCAACATACAGAAACCAGTATTAACATAGAAAAATGAAAACTGAAAATTCATATATGAAAAACCAATAATTCTGATGAGAGGTCTAGACATGTTGAAGGTAGGATTAATCGGCTGCGGCCACATCATGCCCGCTCACCTATATGGATACAAGATTCTAATCGAAAAAGGCATAGACGCTAGAATCACGGCGTTGTCTGCGAGAAAAATCGAAGACGCCAAAAGGTTCCTAAGCCCAAAAGAAGGAATTCTTCCAATCAAGCCCGTTGGACCTCCAGGAGACCCGATGAATAAGCCCCCAATCTATGTTTCAGACTTTCAGAAAGACACGCCCGTTGAAGTCTACAGCGACTATAAAGAAATGCTTCGAAAATCCAACATAGACGCCGTTGAAATCTACACCTCTGTCTTCTCACATCACGAAATAGCCTTAGCATGCATAGAAGCTGGAAAACACGTCTTAGTTGAGAAACCCTTCGCCTTAACGGTAAAGGCAGCTCGCAAAATGGTTGAAGCATCTGAAAAACAAGGCGTCGTACTAGGCGTAGCTGAGAACCTAAGATACTATGAGGACGTTAGAATAACAAAGTGGGTTATCGAGCAAGGCTACATCGGCAAAGTGCAAGTTACCCTCAGTGGCTCAATAGGAGGCTACTGGTCTCCGGACAAAATAGTAGCTGAAACCGCATGGAGGCATAAGAAGATGCTCGCTGGAGGCGGAGCAACAATAGACGTGGGAGTTCACCTGCTAGACTTTCTACGGTACACCTGCGGCGAAATCGACGAAGTATTCAGCTCAACTGAAATTCTAGAAAAAGAAAGATTCACAATAAACGAAGCGGGAAAAATAGTTGAAAAAATTGAAAGCGACATTGACGACTCATTCTTCGGCTTACTAAAATATAGGAACGGAGCAGTGGGACAACACTTTTTCTCTTGGGGAGGACATGGAGAAGCATTCTCAATGCCTAGAATAATCTATGGAACAAAGGGATGCATAAAAGGTAACAATCTCATATTGGACGACGGAACAAAAGATGACATAAACAAACTCTTCGAAAAACAAGCGAAAAAGGAAGCAAAAGAAAAATTCTTCCCCTACGGCATAAAAGATGCGATGGCACTCGAAACCCTTGAGTTCCTTAAAGCCATAAAAGAACGAAGAGAAATGGAAACATGCGGAAAAGAAGGACTACGGGACCTAGCAGCTGCGTACGCTCTTATTGAGTCGTCAATCGCCCGAAAGTCTATAAAGGTTGACGACGTAGAATCAGGAAAAATAAGTCGTTACGAAGAAGAAATAAACAAACATTACGGAATCTAGCTTAAACAAGAAGTAGGCGAGAACAAAAATGAAGCCTAAAGATTCACCGAAATATAGGAAGCTATGTTTGATGCATATTATGGAGGTTGAAAAAGCATGTGTCCTCAAGTTAAGCTGATTAAGCCCAAAGTGGAACCGCCCCTCGATCAGGACTTCCGGCCGTCTGCGCTCTTCAACCGCGAATTCTTAAGAGAAGTCCACGAATCAGGAAAGGCCGAGCCGATAGGCATCGCAATTGAACGCAACGACGGCATGACATCGGTCTTTCAAACGTTCGTTTTCTCAGAACAACCCAACACGCTTAAGACTAACCGATACTATATCGAACGTCTAGTTAAGACTCTTTTATGGATAAAGGGTGGATGGAAGATAACAATTGGTGGACCAAAAAGCATTGGTCAATACATTAAGAAAGAGTACTCGCCAAAAGGCGAGCGTGCCTTTGACGCAGAATTCATGGGAAGCGTATATGAAAAGCCATTTACGGTTGAACTGGCGAGCTTCAACGATATTCCACAACCAAGAGAGGGAGAAATACAATTAGGAAAACACTTAGACGGATGTCGAATCGGCTTTGATGCTGGGGCAAGCGACAGAAAAGTTGCAGCGGTTGTTAATGGCCAAGTGGTCTTCAGTGAAGAAGTAGTATGGAATCCTAAGTCGCAGAGCGATCCAGACTACCACTATAACGAGATAATGACCGCGTTACGTAAAGCAGCCTCTTACATACCAAAAGTCGACGCCATTGGAATAAGCGCAGCAGGGATCTACATAAACAACCGCGTCAGAGTTGCCTCGCTTTTCAGAGGTGTTCCTAGAGAGGCATTCGAAAAAAAAGTCGTAAACTTGTTCCTAAAAATCAGAGAGGCTTGGGGAGACATACCTTTATCTGTCATCCATGACGGAGATGTCGCAGCATTCGCCGGAGCAATGAGTATCAACGATACCAAGATATTAGGCATCGCTCTAGGTTCAAGTGAAGCTGGAGGATACATAAATGACAAAGGTAACATCACTGGATGGCTTAACGAGCTTGCCTTTGTGCCGGTTGACTTTAGCCCAAATGCTCCCATCGACGAGTGGTCTGGCGACCGCGGGTGTGGCGCACAATATTTTTCTCAAGAAGCTGTTGTAAGACTTGCGCCTAAAGCCGGAATTGTTCTTGACGAGAAGCAGACATCAGCAGAAAAACTGAAGTATGTGCAGACACTTTTATCTAGAGGAAACATGGGCGCAAAAAGAATTTTTGAGACAATAGGGTGCTATATGGGCTACGGCATAGCATACTACGCAGACTTCTATGACATCAAGCATGTCCTCCTTATAGGGCGCGTCACGTCAGGTGAGGGCGGACACATAATTCTTGAGAAGGCAGAAGAAGTCTTGAAGACTGAGTTCCCTGAATTAGCGGCTCGAATGCAAATTCATCTTCCCGACGAATCAAATAGGAGAGTCGGTCAAGCTATTGCAGCAGCAAGTCTCCCATCCATAAATTGAAGGGTGGAAAAATTTAGTATGAAGTTTGGTAGAAGCACGGCGGAGTTTTATGTTCCAGACGGCAAATCTGTTGAAGAAGCACTGGCAAGAACAACACATATGGGTATAGGCGCGCATCCTGATGATCTTGAGATAATGGCATACCATGGAATTCTGGAATGCTTTAGGAAAAGAGAGAAACAGTTTCTTGGCGTGGTTGTCACTGACGGATCTGGTAGCCCAAGAGACGGCGTATACGCATCTTATACTGACGAGGAAATGCGGAAAATAAGAAAGGCGGAACAGAAAAAAGCCGCGGTACTAGGTGAATACAGCGCCGTAGTACTGCTGGACTACCCAAGCTCTGTTGTGAAGAATCCAAACGATCACAGTGTAAAAGAGGATCTAAAGAAACTGATGATTGCAACTAGACCGTCATACATCTATACTCATAACCTTGCAGACAAGCATGATACCCATGTTGGAGTGGCTGTTAGAACCATCCAGGCGTTGAGAGAACTACCTGAAGATGCATGTCCACAGAAAGTCTACGGTTGCGAGGTTTGGAGAGACCTTGATTGGATGGTTGATTCAGACAAGGTTGTGTTCGACGTTAGCGACCATGAGAACCTAGCGGTAGCCTTGGTCAGCGTCTTTGACTCCCAAGTGTCAGGCGGAAAAAGATACGATCTTGCTACACTCGGCAGAAGAAGAGCTAATGCCACATACTATGAGAGTCATGGTACAGACATTACAACAGCAATGATCTACGCAATGGATCTTACACCTCTAATTAAGAACCCGCAAATCGACGTAATAGAGTACGTTTCTAGTTACGTCGATAAATTTAGCCAAGAAGTATCAGCAAGAATAAGGAAGGTCCTGTAGACAAGTCGACATGAATGGAAAACACAGAAAGGCCATGAGTAGATTAAAAAGACAACTACCACTGCATATGTATATATTTCTATGTAGTCTGAACTAAAAGTGAAAGTCCAAAAAGATAAGTATGGAAATGGATACGACGAAAATGAGACTCGAAGATTTTGTTGATGCACCTGTAATTGATTGCCATGCCCACTTCCGAATTCAAAAAACTAGTGAGGGCAAATTGAGAATTAGTGACTTAGATAGAGCTTGCCAAGATTATGTGAAAATACTAAGAGGAGGAAGACTAAGCGGAATGTATGTCACTGGGGGCGATGCGGGACTCTATTTGAAAGCTAATTATCCAAACCTATTTTACGCAGGAGGATATGTACCATGGTCAGGCGAAACAGATTCTTTACCGAACGTAAACTGGGCGAAGTATATTGCAACATTAAAGAATCTCGGCTTCGAAGGAATCGGAGAAATGGGAAACAAGCCTGTTCTCCGAAGCAAGCACACGCCCCTAGACAGCGACTATTACAGAGGCTTCTGGGACGCATGTGAAGACCTCGGTTTTCCAGTGCTCTGCCACGTTGCTGATCCAGAAGAGTTCTGGGACGAAAAACTGGCTCCAGAATGGGCTAAACAGCAAAGATGGGTTTACTACCTGGATGACTACCCGAAAAAGGAAGAACTTTACAAGGAAATGGAGAACGTCCTTGACAACCACCCAAACCTTAAAGTGATTCTCTGCCACTTCTATTTCATTTCAGCAAACCTTGAGAAAGCCGAAGAGTTCCTGTCTAACTATAAAAACGTCGGATTCGATTTAACTCTCGGCATAGAGTTAATGTACAATATTTCGCTTCGCAGAGACGACTGGAGAACATTCTTCATAAAACATCAAAACCAGATCTTTTTTGGAACGGACATTGCAACTTGGCAGACGCTTCAAGAAGCACTTGACAGGATATGGCTTATCAGAAACTTTCTGGAATCAGACGAGGAGTTCTACACTCCGTCAACGGCAGACAAGCTTCTGACAAGATACGAAAAACCGTTCATCGGCTTAAAACTGCCAAAACAAGCTTTATGGAAGATCTACGCCCAAAATTTCCAGAAACTATTCGGAAAAGAACCTAAGAAAATCGATAAAGAACTCGTCGCTAAGATTCTAAGAGAAAAAGGAGAAAAAATAGTCGCCGAAGCGATTGAAAAAACGTCTAATCCCTGATGAAAAAACTATGAGGAGCTTATCAAAAAGCGTTAGACAAAAAACGATCTGTATCTTCAATTTTTACAGCCTATACTCTTCTCCAAGCCCAAGTACTACAACTTTGATTGCGGATCGGCTTTCAACCTCTTTCCTGAAGTCTTCGGGGTTCGTTGTCCAACGGTGCATCGGAATCACAATCTGCGGATTCATAGCCAAAGCTGCTTCAGCAGCTTCAGGGTTATCCATGGTGTAGGTTCCCCCGGTTGGAAGAAGGGCTAAGTTGATATTCCTCAATTCTTTCATCTCAGGAACAAAGTCGGTGTCCCCAGCATGATAAATCGTCTTATCACCGATTCTAATAATGTAACCAACACCTAAGCCTTTAGGATGGAACGGGTTGCCAGGAGACCTGAAACGCTTATAGTTATACGCCTGGACTGCCTCCACAGTGAAATCTCCAATGGTTGTCTTTTCTCCCGGCCTAAGTGGCTTAATTTTTCCTTTGATCTTTGAGGCGCAGTCAGCTGGCGCTATAATCAACGTGTCATCCTTTCTCACCTTTTCGATCTTAGATGGGTCACAGTGGTCAAAGTGCGAATGTGTGACGAGAACCAAATCAGCTTTCTCGGAATATGTTCCCTCGTATGGGTCAATGTAGATGTTTTTTCCGTTACTCTTTATTTGAAAACTTGCATGCCCCAACCATCTTACCGATATGACCAACATGCTTCACCAATCATATTCTTCACTTGATTAGAATTTATCATTTACTTTCTAATGAAATGGTTGACAAGGGTCATCTCATTATTTGTCCACCAGCTACGAGGATAGCTTGGCCTGTTTCGTATTTCTGCTCGATCACGTAATATACAGCACATAGAATATCCTCAACAGTGCATCCTCTGCCCATAGGAACTTTAGACTCGTAATACCTTCTAACATCCTTAACAGTTTTGGCTTCAGGAACTTTTCCAGCCTTTAGATACTGCACAAACAAGCCATTTTTCGCATCAGACCATAGGGGACTGTCAAAAACGTTCCCTGGACATACAGCATTGACTTTTACGCCATCCTTCAAAAGTTCAAGTGCAAAGCTTTGTGTTAGGCCGATGCCTCCAAATTTGCTTCCTGAATAGGCAAAGTTTCTTTCACTTCCTTGAAGGCCTGATTTTGAATTAATCTGAATTATGTCCATTATCCGTGATGGATCACGCCTGTGTTGTTCAGCCATGATGCTCGCAGCGTATTTTACGCAAAGAAAGTACCCTGTATAGTTTACTTTAGTTACCAACTCAAAGTCTTCAAGACTAAAGTCTTTAACACTTCCCGCTTTAACAATTCCCACGCTATAAATGAGCACATCGATCCCGCTAAAAACGCTAACGACTTCTCTAAAAGCATCCTTAACCGTCTTTTCAACTGATACGTCGCAGAAAATGAACTTGGCTCGCTCTTTGCCAATAAACTTGTTAATTTCAGAAACCAGTTTTTCCCCAGCTTCTCGCGCTATGTCCAAAATTGCGACGCAAGCATTATTCGACGCAAAGTCCAGAGCTATGCCTTTGCCTATTCCGCTTGCTCCACCCACAATAACTGCTACTTTTCCATCAACCGGACTTGGTCTTCCCTTAACTTTTTTCATTGAGACACACTCTACATATAGAAAAATGATGTAACGATAAAAATCCTTTTGTCGCAACCTTTGAAGCTAATGATAAGCTAGAGTGAGTCGTAAATTTTTTTCAGGAAGACTTTGGCTTTTTGGAGCTGCTCGTTTCCTTTAGCTGAAAGTCGATAATATTTTCGTCTTCCTTTAAAGTATGAGTCAACGTATCCGTTTTTTTCAAGCAAATAAAGCACTCTGTATCCAGTGACCCGTCCAGTCCAAAAGCCAAATTCTTGATTTATCTTTTTTCTTAATTCATATGCATACTCATCGTTTTTTGCAAGAACTTTGAACAGAAAAATCCACAAATTTTCTTTAAGAACTTTTTCTTTCAACCTTTCTACAGGTTCTTTAACCATGGTACTACTATTCTATGATAATATAAAACTTTATATGTTCCATGATATGATAAAACAGTTTGCTACAGAATAAAAAAGGTGTATATGTCCATGGGAAAAATAAACGTTGGCGTCATAGGGGTTGGAAACTGTTTTGCTGGACTTGTACAGGGAATAGAGTATTATAAAAGGAACAAAACTGAAAAGATAGGCTTAATGCATGAAACCATTGGAGGATATGGGATAGAAGATATAAGATTCACAAGCGCCTTTGATGTAGCAGTCGATAAAGTTGGCAAACCATTAAGCGAAGCAATCTACGCAGATCCAAACTATGTCCGATGGGTTGACAGCGTTTCAACATGCGGCGACACGATTGTGAAAGAAGCTCCTATTCTCGACGGAGTCGGCGTCTACGTTGCAAGCATGATTAACCCCATTAAACAGAAAAAATCGCCAGCGGAATTAAGAAAAGAGGCTCTAGATGAAATAAAAAGAACAGAAACAGAAGTACTGCTTAACTACTTGCCTGTAGGAAGCCAGAAAGCAACCGAGTTCTGGGCAGATCTCTCTCTTGAGGCGGGGTGCGCTTTTGTCAATTGTATCCCTGTTTTCATTGCCTCAAACAAAAAATGGGAGAAAAGATTCGCTGAAAACAATTTGCCAATAGTTGGCGACGACATTAAAGCTCAAATTGGTTCAACCATAACGCATCGAACTTTAACTAAGCTCTGCGTTGACAGAGGAGCAGTAATTGATAGAACCTACCAGATTAACGTTGGCGGAAACACAGACTTCGCCAACATGCTTGAAAGAGAAAGGCTTGCAAGCAAGAAAATTTCAAAAACTGAGGCTGTCCGCAGTTTACTTCCTGAAGATTCAAAGCTTCAGGATAAAGACATTTACATTGGTCCAAGCGACTTCATTCCGTTTTTAGGAAACACAAAATTGGCCTTCATCAGGATAGAAGGAAGAATGTTCGCCAACATTCCCTTTAATATGGAACTGCGGCTGGAAGTCAACGACAAGGCAAATTCAGGTGGAGTATCAATTGATGCGCTAAGATGCGCAAAGCTAGCTATGGATCGAAAAATAGGTGGAGCCCTAACGTACGCATCAGCATACTTCATGAAGCACCCTCCGACACAGATAGCTGATGAAGAGGCAAGAAAGAAACTTGACGAATGGATTGCTGAAGTGGCATAGCAAAAACAGACTTGCCAAAACTTGAACTACAATTATTGCGATGCGACATTTTTTGGATCTTTTGTTTCTTGGACTTTTTCATCGAACTAAATGGATGAAGTTTCAAATAATGCAAGTAAAGAAAATATATGGAATACGCTAATGAACACGTTAATTGCCAGAGTATTTGCAGGTTGAATGTCGATGTTGGAAAAAGAAACGCCTGAGGAGCTCGTTGGATACCTCAGAAAGATGCTTCAAATAAGGTATTTTGAAGAAAAAGTTTGGGACTTGCTTAGCCGAGACATCGTAAAGGGAGCCTCACACGTCTATATTGGTGAAGAAGCCGTCGCGGTCGGCGCAATAGCAGCCATCAGAGCCGACGATTACATAACTAGCACTCATCGAGGTCACGGTCACTGCATCGCAAAGGGCGGCGACTTAAAACTTATGCTTGCTGAACTATGCGGAAAAGAAACAGGCTACTGTAAAGGCAGAGGCGGCTCAATGCACATTGCCGACGTTAGATCAGGAAACTTAGGAGCAACGGGGATTGTCGGCTCAAACATACCTGTTGCGACAGGCGCTGGATTATCAATAAAATTGAGAAAAACCGACCAGGTTGTTCTATGTTTCTTTGGTGATGGTGCAGTAAATACTGGTGCTTTTCACGAGTCAGTAAACCTAGCGGCAATTTGGAAACTACCAGTCATATATGTCTGTGAAAACAACCTTTATGGCATGTCTGTCGCTGTGAATAGGGCTTTTCCTTTTACAGACATTTCTGAAAGAGCGAAGGGTTACAACATTCCGGGCATTATAGCAAACGGAATGGATGTACTTGACGTGAAGAAAAAAGTTCTTGAGGCCGTTAATAGAGCCCGAAGAGGAGAGGGACCAAGCTTCATTGAATGTAAAACATACAGGTTTCACGGTCACTCAAGAAGTGATCCTAAAGTTTATCGAACAAAAGAGGAAGAACAGCTGTGGAGAGCAAAAGATCCTATTATAAATTTTGGAAAAATGCTTGTTGAACGTGGAATAATAACACCTAAACAGATTCAGGAACTTGAGGAATCGGTTGCACGAGAAGTTGATGAGGCTGAGAAGTTTGCTCTCAGCAGCCCCTATCCGCCAGCTGAGTCTCTTTTTGACGGTCTTTACACGGACATCTACATAGACTCAAAGACAGCTATCAAGAACCTTGCTGAAGCCAAGAAAAAAGGAATAAAACTCAAAAAAATCAGGTATATTCAAGCATTAAATGAAGCCCTACGTGAGGAGATGATTAGAGACGAAAGAGTCTTCCTCATGGGTGAAGACATCGCAATTTATGGCGGAGCCTACCAGGTGACCAGGGGACTCTACAAAGAGTTCGGTGAGGAACGAGTAAGGGACACGCCGATTTCAGAGATCGCCATAGCAGGTGCAGCGGCAGGGGCAGCTATGACGGGGACGAGACCTGTGGCGGAAATAATGTACATTGATTTCTCAACGATCGCTACGGATCAGATTATCAACATTGCTGCGAAGAACAGATACATGTTTGGTGGAAAATCTATTGTTCCAGTGGTCTATAGAACACAGGGAGGCGCAGGTAGAGGAATAGCTGAGCATCATTCCCAAAGCCTTGAGGCGTGGTACCAACATATTCCAGGAATCTTTGTTGTAATGCCTTCAACCCCATTTGATGCTAAGGGATTGTTGAAGACCTGCATAAGGGACGATAATCCCATCATGTTCATCGAACACAAGATGCTTTACGGCGTGGAAGGCGAGGTTCCTGAACAGGAATACACGGTTCCACTTGGGGTTGCTGACATAAAAAGAGAAGGCACAGACGTCACTATTATTGCCTATTCAAGAATGGTTCACTTGGCATTAGAAGCTGCTGAGGAACTGGTTAAAGAAGGGATAAGCGCAGAGGTGGTTGATCCGCGAACATTAAAACCTCTTGACATTGATGCCATAATTAATTCAGTGAAAAAGACAAGCAGAGCCGTCGTCGTGTACGAAGGGTACCGCACATGCGGTGTAGGAGCTGAAATCTCAGCGCAGATAATGGAAAAAGCCTTTGACTATCTTGACGCTCCAGTTTTAAGGGTTGCCGGAGAAGACGTGCCCATACCTATGAGCCCAGTTTTAGAAGAAGCGGCTATTCCAAGCAAAGAAAAAATCGTAGACGCAGTCAAGAAAATAGTTTAAACTATTCTCGGCTAAAGGTTTTTTTATCTTACCACGGGGTCTTTTTTAGCTTTAAAAGATAAGCCATGATGTTGACCATGTAGTGAATTGGGGCTGTTAAAACTACGATAATCACGGCGTGCATTAGGCTTGGTGGCTGAACTGGGAGGCTAAAAAGCAACGCAGCTAACACGAAGTCCAGCTGGTCGGATAAGGGTAAATGTGCGCCTGGCTCAAGGTTCATCCGGCGCTTTATGAAGGAGCCAAACAGGTCGCCTAATAAGGCTCCGAGGGATAATGCGAACCCAAGAATTATGCTTCCCTGTGGGAGGCCAACACTTAACCCGTAAGTTTCCTGGATCCACCCAACGAAGGTTCCGATTACAAGACCTGAGGTAAAGCCACGAACAGTTTTGTGAGGGCCAAAGATGGGTTTGCCATCTCGAAATTTTCTGTACATGTCTATTGGTTTACCTCCTCCGAACAGCACTGGCGCTCCATTGGCGCAGTATGCTGGAAAAATGTAGTAAAGAGCATAGAATATTTCTAGGGCAACTTCGTCCACGTTCATCTTGCAAGTCTCATTTATCGCTTTGTGTTCCGTTTTCTCTTAAGCTAAGCGTTAAATAAGCTTATTATTTTTGTCTTAACGTAACATACCAAAAGGTATAAGAGCCCATCGCAATTTTTTCTTTCAAATGGTGAATAGGTATGCCCGTTGTGATTGTTGAGATGTGGGAAGGAAGAACGCCTGAACAAAAAGAGAAGATTATTAGAGGCATAGCCAAAGCCTTTGAGGAAATAGGCGTGGATCCTAAGCACTTGAATGTTATCATCCACGATGTGCCTAAGACAAACTGGGGCATAGGTGGAACTCAAGCGTCTAAAATGACGTCGTAGACTATGTTTCGAACCACGCCTTCCGTAAATTTCGAGCTTCAACACGCATCGTTTGCCTTAACTCATCAATAAAGGCTTTAGTCTTGTCAAGGGGCGGTTCAGGCAGCTTGTTGTTGTAGTTGTCATAGCCGACGTAAACAAGTTCAGGGTTGATGTTCTGAATCCAATCGGCGAATTCTGGGTCAAAATCCAAAATTGGTTCTATAACAATTGCCTTGTGCTTCCAGTCTAAATTCTTCATCGCATTATACCTTGTTTCGTAAGAAGGGGCTCTTGAAAGCTTGTTTGGTCTATTCGTTTCAATGGTCGCGCCAAGCATCATGTTCTCAGTGAACATGTCTAGAAATTCGCTGTACCTAGTAGGATTTTTTGTCAAGAACAGGAAATCTGTCTTTGGCTTCACACTTAGGACGTTCATGACTTTTGTTATCCATTCATTAGGAACCCATTCACCCCACATCTCACCCATATCTGAAACAAAAAAGAATCTTCCTTTCGGAATTTTCTGCCTTAGGCGCCACTCAGCGAAGACTGGTTGAAACCCGTAGGTCTTGTAAGGCTCGATTCCCATAACTGCCAATTTTCTAGCGTAGTTTCTCGCCCAACAATAAACGCAGTTGTACAAGCAACCGGTAATTGGATTCCAAGTGTCCATCAAGGCCACCCATTATGATTTCGAACTGGAAAAGATGAAATCTAGTATTCTCTCAGTGTCCACTAATGAATCAACTATAAGGTCAGGGTTTTCTTTTTCAAGCTCAACCTTTGAGTACGCTCCGGAAGGTATGGCGATGCACCTCATTTTTGCCATTCTCGCAGCGACAACGCCAAAAACCGAGTCTTCGATAACTAAACATTTTTCAGGTGGGCACCCTATTTTCGAAGCGCATGCAACGAAGACTTCTGGGTCAGGTTTTGGCTTCGACACGTCGTCTGCGGTTATGACGAAGTCAAAATAGCCTTCGAGCCCCCTTATTCTGAGCATCCTGTCAATGATGTACCTGTTGCTCATTGTTGCAAGAGCTAGTTTCAGTTTTGGGCGCAACGACTTAAGCAGCTCAACGGCGCCAGGAAACAGTTGGATTTGGTTAAGTATTTCTAACTGTATCTTTGCCTTTTTTTCCATAAGTTCGTCAATTGTTGTTTCGTTAAACAAAATGTTGTTTGACCTAAGAGCGTCTTTAAACATGTTTCGGGCGCCTATACCAATTCGTTTTACAAGAAACTCGTCACTTACCTTGCAGCCTATACCGCGAAGGACCTTCTGAAAAACTGAAACAACGGCAGGCAACGTGTCAGCTAAGGTTCCATCCCAATCAAAAATGACAAGTTCAAACATCACTTTTCACCGCATTGTCCACTTAGGATATTGGCTGGTAATCACGTAAGCCATCTTCTCTAATGACCAAGTAAAAGTTTATTTTGGTTTCTCTGCCTCTTATTTTTTCAACAGATGTCTTTACGAGATTTTTTGTTCCAACCCGAGATAATTCTATAATAGAGTTGCACCAAAACTTTAGAACCCTTGTTGCCACGGGGGCGGTATCGGTTTCAGGTAGCACGCTTCTCACTTGACTTACGAGCAGAATTGACAAATTAAGTCTTTTAGCCATTTCCACCAAAACCGCCACCTGTCTGTTCAATTCACGGTTAAGGTTGAACGTTTCCTTTTTGTACATTAATTCCAAACGGTAAAGTGAAGTAATTGTGTCGACCACAATTAAACCAAACCTTTTATTTACAAACCTTTCCAAATCATCAAAAAGGGTAACTTGCTCTGCAAAGGTTGTTGGTTTACTGATAATGATGAAGTCAGAAACGTTTTCAAAGTCTTGAGAGGCAATCTGAAAAAGCCTTTCTGGCAAAAAGGTCCCGTCAGAATCAATATAAAGTGTTTTAAGGCCTAATCGTGCACAATTCACTGCGCACTGGATAGCCAAAGTAGACTTGCCAGTTTCCGCTGGCCCATACAGAAGGCATACTTCTGCTGGCGGTAATCCGCCGTCTAATGTTTGGTCAAGCAGACTGCTTCCTGTCGGTATCCAACGTCTCAAGACATTCACTACACTAAGAGAAAAAAGCGTGCAACGTTTATATTCTATTCGAAACAAGCTTAAAGAAGAGACGTCCGTTGTTTATCTAAACAGTACATATCTTTAACTATTAAGTTTCGCCGCAGTTTTGTGATTGTTCCGTGTGTGTTGAGAAATTTTTTCTTTATATAGGCTCTGTGGAGTCAATGTGGAACTGTGGATTTGTTTTTATGTTGTTGCGGCTTTGGTTTCTTCTTCTATGTATGTTCGAAGCCTGTTTGTGAGTTCTCGGAAGTCTACTTGGTGTGCGTCGAATTCTGGGCCGTCCACGCATGCGAACTTGGTTTCTCCGCCAACTGAAACTCGGCATCCTCCGCACATTCCTGTTCCGTCAACCATGATTGGGTTCAAGCTGACAACGGTCTTAATGTTGTAGGGGCGGGTTACCTCGGCTACTGCGCGCATCATAGGCACAGGGCCTGCGGCCATAACAAGGTCGAATTTTCTGCCTTTTTCTAACAGGTTCTTTAAGACATCGGCGGTGAAGCCCTTGAACCCCTTTGAACCATCGTCGGTTGAGACGTGCAGATCATCGCTTATTCTTCGCAGCTCGTCTTCCAAAAGCAGCAAACTAGCGTTTCGGGCTCCGAGAATTGTTACCACACGGTTTCCAGCTGTCTTCAACGCGCGGACCCATGGGTAAATCAGCGCGGTTCCCACGCCGCCGCCTACAACCGCTACCTCGCCGAATTTTTCAGCCTCAGTTGGGTTGCCAAGAGGCCCAACAATGTCCTCGACATAGTCGCCGACTTCTAGGCTTCCAAGCTTCCGAGTTGAGGCGCCGACCTCCTGAAAAATGAGCACTATGCTGCATTCCTCAGGGTTCCAGTCTACAAGCGTAAGAGGAAACCTTTCGCCACGTTCATCTATCCTGAGAATTACAAATTGTCCAGCGTGGGCCTTCCTAGCTATTAGAGGCGCCGAAACCACTATCCGCTTGATTCCAGGCGCCAATGCGTCTTTTCTCAAAATTCTGAATTTTTGCGCCATGAAAGAGTCCTCGAAATCGCCGTACGTGGATTGCACATTATGGAAAACATCAACATATAAACCTTATGAGAATGGTTTAATCCCCTTCTACTTAGCACCCTACTCATCTAGACCTCCTGAAAAATGAGCACTATGCTGCATTCCTCAGGGTTCCAGTCTACAAGCGTAAGAGGAAACCTTTCGCCACGTTCATCTATCCTGAGAATTACAAATTGTCCAGCGTGGGCCTTCCTAGCTATTAGAGGCGCCGAAACCACTATCCGCTTGATTCCAGGCGCCAATGCGTCTTTTCTCAAAATTCTGAATTTTTGCGCCATGAAAGAGTCCTCGAAATCGCCGTACGTGGATTGCACATTATGGAAAACATCAACATATAAACCTTATGAGAATGGTTTAATCCCCTTCTACTTAGCACGTCAGCCATAGTTGAAATTTTGTTTTATGTTGTTCTGATTTCTTCTACTCAGACTCCTCTCATCTTTCTGAGTAAAACCACATTTAGCAACATGAAAACAGTCTACCATGCGACGAGAGAATAAATAGCTAAGCTTACGTTCACAAGGTTCTGTCCGCCCTGTATCAGAAAGTTTCCAGTAGGCGGGCTTGCCCTGAGAAATAATAGTATCAAACTGACATTATAGAGTTGAAAGGCGAAAAATATGCGGCATTTCCAAAGTCTATCAAAAGCGATGCATACGCGGTGAAGGCAAGTATCAGCGGAAGAAAAGAAATGAAGGACGCGGATTTAGGTGCCCTAAGAATTACGACTGAAAAGTTAAGGAAAAGAGCCAATGCATAGATGAGTAGGGTGCTAAGTAATATGCTAATGAAAAGGCCAACCGCATTAACCGGCATAACGACAAATCCGAATCTTGCGAAGAAAACGCCTGTTACAGAGATGAACATCACAGCAGATATTGCCAACAGAGTGATGAGTGAAGATGCGAGGTTTTCTAACAGAAAGCGTGACGGAGAAAGTTTAGTGTATTTGGTGACGTAACGTATTGATTTCGACGAGTACAAAAGTGACGGGGCTATTTTTACAGACGCACCTGAAAGAGAAAGCATCAACAGATTTCCATAAGCCGTGGCGGTGTATATTCTCACAGCCTCTTCCACCTGCAATATATAATTTCCAAAAACGTATGCCCACATAAAAACCCAAAATTCAATAAAAAGAATCGACCAGAAGAGTATGTATGGATTAGTCAAGAGCAATTTAGTATTCATCCAAAAATACTTAGTCAACTGTCATCCCCCCGCAAGCTCATATATCCTATCAAGATTCTCAAGACTTGTAAGTAAGGTCCCTCTGCCCTCTCCGCGAACAAGGCTTACCATCTTACCTAAAACCTTCAGTCGCAATAACGCATCAGGCTCATCAGCCATGAATATTTCAGCATTTAAAAGTTCCTTAACTAGCAGCGGGCCGTAGAGGACGCCTTCAAACATGAAAAACGCTATCCAGTTTTGATGGTTCTTCAACAACCAGGTCTCATGCGTATTTGCGAGGACCACGCCACTGTATTGATTCAGGTGCTTCACCATCCTCCCCTTCTTCGCAGGATCAAGATCCTCAAAAGGCTCATCAAACAGAACATGCCTAGCTTTCATGGCGAGTGCAAGTGCAGTGCAGACGATTTTTGTTTGCCCTAAAGAGAGCTCGCTAAGCTTTCTTTTTTTGAGAAAACCCAAATCAATGCCAAAATCCTTGATCATCTCAAAGGCAAGTTCAGAATCGCCATCCGACAGGTCTGTGTAAAGCTTGACAAGGTCGAAAACGTTGGACCCGAGAAGCGTATAGACTTCTTGAAAATTTACGGAGAGCACTCCTTTAGTAGCATATAAGTCTTCAACAGGTCTTCCGTCTATCAAAATCTTTCCAGAAGTAATATTAGTCAGAGCACAGATTGCCCTGAAGAAAGTAGTTTTGCCCGATCCGTTTGGACCTAGAATGAGAGCCTTGCCCTTGAAGTTTCCGTTCACTCCTTTCAGAACAGGTTCTTGCCGCCACCTATAAGTAACATATAGGTCTTGACTTAAGATCATGCTGAACCACTTTCTGGTATGCAAAGAGTTGGTATATGATAGTTTAGGCTAACAAGTAAATGTAAATGTGGATATCATGGAAAAGGAAGGTTCCAAAATTTAAACTCATATCTTAACTAACATTCCCACAATTTTCAATGAACCCGCACATTCTGGCAATACACTTTTCCGTCAGTCGCTGTTAAAAGAAAAATAAATTTAGAGAATGCTGGAAATAGAAAAAAGAAGGGTTTGTAAGAGATTTTGCCGTAACTTCTTGGTGGTTATGCGACCATGCCTCAACATTGCTGGAGGAAAGGATACCTTGGACAGCAAAAGGCTTAAAGTCATCGCCTTGTTCTTAACCTTACAATAAATGAAGGCGTGAATCATGAGCGAAGATAAGGAGCTTGAGGAGCTGAAACGAAGAAAGCTCGAAGAACTGCTACGTATGAAACAGCAGGAACCATCTGCCTCTGCAGCAACCGTTGTTGAGGTGACTGACCAAACCTTCGCGGAGTTAACAAGCCAAAGGTGCTTGGTTGTTGTGGACTGCTGGGCGCCGTGGTGTGCACCGTGCCGCATGATGGAACCCATAATTGAGGACCTAGCCAAAGACTACGCGGAAAGAATAGTCTTCGGCAAACTAAACGTGGATGAAAACATCGAGGTTCCCACGAAATACAAAATAATGAGCATACCCACAATATTGGTTTTCAAAAACGGCGAGCTCGTAGACAGAATCGTTGGTGGAATGGCGAGAAAGATCCTGGAACAGAGAATAACGAGGCACCTTTAGCCCTTCCGTCTCTGCCTCTGCCTCAACACCTTCAAAGCCTCGTTCGCCAACAAACCAATTTCTTCAGGAGCCAGCTCCCTCGGCCTCCTGTCACAGAAAGGCAAAGCGTCCGCCATTTCAACAGCCTCGGTTTTTGGAATTCCAAGCCTACTTAGAAGCGGCGACAAGGCGTTCCTCACCTTCCTGTTTTTCTGCGAAAAAACCGCTTTGACAAGCTCGTCAAAAAAGCCTTGGTTGTCAACCTTGAAAGGAGGCTTCTTAGGCCTTAAACGGACAATTCTCGAATCCACCTCAGGCATAGGCCAGAAGCACTCTTTAGGTATGAGGTCTAAAAGCTCAACTTCAGCGTGGCAGTACACGGAAACCGTTAGCCTTCCATAGTCTCTTGACCCAACAGGTGCAGCTAAACGTTGAGCGAACTCTTCCTGAAACGCGAGGACAGAGAGCTCGAAGCCTTTTTCGAGAAGCCAAAAAAGCAGAGGCGACGAGATAGAGTAAGGAGGCGTGGAAACAACTTTGTTGAAACCTCGAACATCAATTTTCAAGATGTCTCCTTCAACTAGACTAACGTTCGCAAAGTCCTTCAGCCTGTTTCTCAAAATCTGCGTCAACCTCGGGTCAACCTCGACGGCGACGACCTTGCCGGCTATTTCAGCAAGACGCTCGGTGAGAAAGCCAAGCCCAGCCCCAATCTCTAGAACCACATCTTCTTGGCATAAAGAGGCGCAGGCAACCATTTTATGCAACGATTCTTTGTCCACGAGAAAACTTTGACCTAAACGTTTCTTTGGGATAATGCCGTGTTCCCGCAGGTTTCTCTTAGCTTCTTCTCTTAGGCTCATGGTTTGTCAACGGCCAACATGGTCTTCATAACAAAATTCCAACGGCAACTATTATGCCAAAAGATGATGATATAACTGTAAAGAGGCTTAATCTAGGAGGCTCTGGTGAACAACCTGTATTTAGTGTCGCTTGAAAGCTCTTCTATGACCCTTTTAACAATAAGCTTGGAGGGGCTGGGAATGTTAATCCGCTTCTGCAAGTCCTCGAAGCTTTCAAAAGGCTTCCTTTCCCTAGCGTTCAGAATGTCCCACATGTACTTTTTCCCAATTCCAGGAATAAGCTCCAAAGCGTGCATCCGAGGCGTAATCGGCTGAGAAGTGTTAAAGAAGTTCACAAACCATTTTTCACGTTCCAGAACAATCCTTTCAATAGCTGGCTCAAGCTCCATCCTAGCGTTTGTAGTTAACTCTTCGTACCCAACTCGACCCAGAATATACGTTATTTCGTGACGGGATTCTTTGCCCACGTAAACTTTGTCCAAAGGCTTAAGCACAACCCCCGACCTAACGTTTGCCTCAAGCAAGGTAAAATAGCTGGTTCCGATAATTTGGACCACTGCTCCAGCCCGAAACTTTCCCTTCGTTCCAGGCTTGCCGAACGGCAAATAGTCAAGAACATACGCGTTTTCCTCGTACAGCTGCCGAATCTCCTTTTCTTCCGTCAACTCTCACCTTTCCCCTTTTCATTTTTTGGTCATTTTGAACAGAACTATTATGGGAGCCAAGGTCTAAGGCATGCTATGTGGCTTCAAACCTTTTATGCTGAGTTAAGAAAACAGAGCACTCAGTAACTAGGCGTTCTTCAGCAGACGATGACGATAAGTCAACATCGAAAAAACGTTCCAAACTCATACCTAGACCTCACCAAGCAACCAATAAGATACGTCTAAAGGGCTAATAACCTTTTTCTTCACCCTTTAGGCCTGTTCCTTTTTCCTATACTTGTCTAAAAGGCTTAAGATTGTCTCAAGCTTAGATGTTTCCACAATTTTCCGTCCGCCAGCGAGAAAAACCCGCAATTCTTCCGTGGTCTTAGGCATACAGTTAATAATCTGAACCGCCTCGTCCTCATCAAGCAAACCAGTTTCCTTTAACTCAACGAAAAGCTTCTCAGCTGAGGCAACGTCAATTTTGGAAAACTTTGAAGCGTAATCCAAAGACCTACGTTGAAACTGGTCAAGGTTCTCCTCTCCTAAGGATTCAAGAATCGCCTTAACCTGAGGAACCGTAACTGGCTGTTTCTTAACCACTCTTTTACTGGACATTCACTTTTTCCTCACTAAACATTTTTAGATGTTCAGGTCGAACAATGATTTCCTTAACAGCGTCCTCCAACGTCACGTCAACAGCGTAAGCCCTTCCCCTTTTAGACTTTATAACGCCAACTCTGCCTTGATACCTTCGATGCGGCATACCTTTGTGGACGCTTGGGTCAATGCTGATAACTACCTTATCACCCGGCTCGTACCTTTGAAGAATCTTGCTTAACCCGAGCTTACCGTGCTCTCTAGGCTTCTTGCTAAACAGCTTTCGAGTTTTGTTCTTGTATCCCTGCGACTTCGGCATATACGTTCATCCACCTTTAACTGAGACACTTAACACGTCAAGTTCGACGGGTTCAGCCTTTGCGTCGACGATTTTCGACACGTTCGGCTCCGTGCGTCCCCCGTCTCCTGTGACCAGCTCCTTGACGTAAAGTCCTCCTTGGCATCGAATCTTCATTTCGACGCTGTTTGGGGAGATTCTCTTAACCACAGTCTCATATATGTGTTTTTCTCGAGTCTTGTCTGCCCTTCGACGAAGCACACGTAATGGCGTTTGCTGAAGAACCTTAACGCCCGTAAATGAACGTTGAAGATTCTCAATCTCGCCGTCTGAGACCTCCCTGTCGAAACGCACCGTAACCCTGTAGGTCTTCTGAGACGCCTCCAACCGCTTTAGGGTTCTAATCACCTCTTTACCAACAATCTTCAGGCCTGAAACCTTAATTTTACCCTCAGCTCGCCTGTTGATTTCTCGGCTGAGTCCATCTAGGTTTATCCACCGCTTACGAGGCTTCTTAACCTGGATTATGAACGGTCTGCCTTTCCCCAGCATTCGTGCATCAGCGTCCTCTCGTCCAGCTCCATGAAAAGAAGTAGCCTCTCCAAGCGTCAATTCTACGGTTGGCCCCGCAATGAGCTCCTCAACAGATTCCGGATGAAGCCTACCAGTATAATTGCATTCGCCGCACCCTTTTCCTCTGCATTTTGGACAGAACCACTTTGACTGCGGGATTCCTCGGACAAGCTTCACGTATCTCCCCATTATGAAAAGCGGGTTCGCCTGAAGCCGGATGTCACCTTTGAAAGGATTTACTAAAACAACCACATGCGGGTTCATGTACTCAACGGTTTTTCCAGTTTTTTCCTGAAGCATTTTCCCAAAAACTCGGCTTAGCTCGTTCCTTAAGTTTTCGCCGTGTTGAACCTCGAACTGAGCCTTGAATTCGTCTTCCCTTTCTT
>JAGTQS010000070.1 GCA_018397055.1 Candidatus Bathyarchaeota archaeon
GTATTTCAAAAACAAATTAGAAAAACAATGAAATCGAAGTATGGAACCATTGTGAACTTTAATTTTAAACATGGAACCTCTTTTAAGAGTTGGGATTCGATAGAGCCACCTAAAGAGCCGAGTAATCCGTCGCTTTGGAAAGAATGGTTTGACTACCACGCCGAGATTATTCCAAAATTTTTAGCAGAGATGATCAGCTATGCCAAAAGTATTTCGCCTATAGCTTCTACGCATGAATTGAATGATTTTTATCCTTGTTCGTACCAAACGGTCTTTTCAGGTAATGACATTTACCGTATGGCTCGCGTAATCGACGTGGGTCATGAAGATATGTATCCTTTAGAGTTTGACCATCGGTATGTGATCTACGTTTATGAATACATTAAAGACCTTGTGAGAGCTGCCATGGGATTTGATAAGTTATACACGGCTAATGGCCAAAGCTTCAATTCGTGGCTAGGATACAAAGTTCCCGTTGCAGGAATGTCTGAGCAAATCTACTCTTGTCTAGCCCATGGTTCGCTAGGTATAGTTTGGTGGGTTGATTGGAGAAACCTAAACCTTTGGGCACAAACAAAACAAGCTAATGAAGAATACGGCAGTCTTGTAAGTATACTTAAAGATTATAGCCTATCGAAGGCTGAGGTTGCATTAATCTATCCTTGGACAACGATGGAACTGAAAACAGACGACGCATTCAACTCAGACAGCCTTCTTTTTTATATGGCAATTGTGAGGAGCGGAATTCCAGTTGACATAATTTCAGAGCAACAAATTGTAGAAGGCATCTCAGAAAAACGAGGTTACAAGGTTCTGTGTGCAATTGGTTGTCCTGTGCTTCCGCCAGAAACTGTAGAAAAAATTAAAAGATTTGTTGAGAAAGGAGGAGCCTTAATTCAAGACTATGAGGGGCAACCTGTTGGCAATTTTAGATCAGTATACCCAGAGCTTGTAGCTGAGCCATTTTTTGAGCATACGATTTATACAATTAAAACCAGCCTATCTTCGCTCAACAAACTTAATGGCAGAATAATTCCAGTAGGCAATATATGTGAGAAATTAAGCCCAGATATAGAATCGATGGTTATTGCCAAATTTGAAAATAATGAACCAGCTGCCGTTGTCGTAAAAAAGGGGAAAGGCACGGTCATAAAAATAGCAAGTATGGTTGGGTGGGACTATTCAAATTATCCTGGACACTATGATTTTGCATTAATGTTTCCATCTCAAATTAGGAGAAACGAAACGGTAAGAGAATTTGTTTTTGAAATACTCAAGAAAGCTAAAGTTCAACCTCCAGCAGTATCAAGTAACCCTGATGTTGAGGTTGCCGTTTGGAAAGGAAAAGAAAGCGACATGGTCTTAGCCATTAACCATTTGGATCGTCTTGTTGAATCAAAAATCACGTTAAACCTTAGAGATAAGGTCGATGTTGCCTATTCTGTGCAAGAGTATTTCTCTAAAAAGGCAATAAGATCGATGCAAGACAAACGAAGCCTTTCTTTTGAGGTGAAGCTCACTAATTTCCAAGGCAAAGCATACCTTGTTAAAAGGTCATAACTAAATAATTAATGTTTATGAAAAGGCTGTTTGAATGTTATTTCAGAAAGCTTATTATATATTATACATTTTTTATCCTTAAGGGTTTAGAAAATGAAAATGGAAACGAAATGTTTCATTACTTTTTTCATCTTTCTAGTTTTAGCTAGTCTTAATGCGGGGCAAGTATCTTCACAAGGAAACCTTGGCATTTTTGGAAGAGTTGTTGATGCCAAAACTGGGTTGCCAATTTCAGGTGCCAAAGTAATTTTTTGGGACTCTGAAACGCTTGAGCCGCCAACTTTAGGTAACGGTTTATACATCACGGATGCAAATGGAGATTACTTTGTTTCTGAAAATTTTTTGAAGATTGGAAAGAATTATTATGTTTATGCTTTTGAGGGTGATTTTTTTACAAAAAATGTTAGATATGTTCCGTCAAGCAGAAAAACAGTAAATCTCGATACATTTGGGGTTCGAAATATTTCTTTTTCACTTTATCCAGGCGCATTGATTCAATGGGAAGGCACGTCTTATCTCGTTCAAGCCTCAAGTCCTGAGGATCGTGCAACTCAAATCACCGTTTTTTCTAATACGGAAATTGAATCTTCTACAATGACTAAATTTGGAGACGTCGCAGACATTTATTATATTAGTTTAGACTCCAATACAGCTATTGTGCCGGCGGATGTTCCTGTTGTTCTCGAGGCAAAAATATATTATTACTCCAATGATCCAACCCGCATAATACCGATTGACAGCGATATTTTCAGGATTTATAACGGATCGTTGCCTTTTCTTTTGCATCAAGGTGATGTGACCTCTTTCCAAATTGCTAAATATAGTCTTAGAAGAGGCATAGAATATGCTGAAAGAAGATATGTAGATATTTCGTCTCAGTTGAACATTGCATTAAGCATCGGTTTTGATGTTTTTGATGAAAGAGAAATGGTTGAACAGGCGCACGAGATTATTATCGGAAACAGCACAAACTTGTCAATTGCTCAGACGGACATTGAATTCCAAAACATATGGAAAAACATACGTTATGCATTGTCAACGTTTGATGAAGTCGCAGCTGGGCTGCAACTTAAACGGCTAATAAGTGAAACAAACGCGGTTTACCTGTCTGCTATTATGGCAACATTCAGTGCGGTGCTTGCGTTCTTTTTGTTTGATGAAAACCGGAAGAAATTTTACTCGAACATTGTAATTTATGCTGCTTTTTTAGCTGCCTTATATTTCATTTATCCAGGAGCACACATAATTGTCAACGAAAACTTTAGTCTTTTCATGCAATCAGTCATCGCATCATTTGCTGCGGTGACAGCAATTGTTTTTGGTATTCCACGCATCTGGAAGGAGAGAGTAATAGAAGGCGAAGTGTCTTGGAGAAGCGCAATTACAGTGATTTTCTCTATGGGAAAACGTGAAATAAGACGTAGAAGAACCCGTGGATTCTTCACCTTGTTGTCAATAATCATACTTGTTTTAGCTTTCGTCTCCCTCACCTCGTTCGGTTCAGCATATGGAATGGTGTCTGACAGAATATCAAGAACCGCACCAGCAGATGGGGTAATAGTGAAAAGAATGATGAATGCTACTTCCCTCTTATTCCATCCACTTGGGTTTAATGATTCAAAACTAGTTTCTCAATGGGCAAGCATAAGCAACATTGCGGAAAGATTCAAAAACGTTGCCTACTCTGAACCAGTAGTCAGACTGGTTAACTCGAGAACCAGAGAAAACTGGGTCATCTATGGAGTAATGGGCATTACACCTTCAACTGAGAGTATGTACACGGGATTAAATCAGATTGTAGAATCTGGAAGTTACCTCAACGACAACTCTTTAAATGAGGTTATATTAACTGTTAGTGTTGCCACTAGGTTAGGTGTTACATCGGGAGAAACCTTAACTCTTGAGGTTTTAGGCACAGCTGTTTCAAGACAAGTATCAGTTGTTGGATTAATTGGTGATAATGGATACTTGAACCTAATAGACATGGATGGAAATCCTTTTGGGCCAATCCGAATTACTGAAGGACAAGTAAGAAGATGCAATGAGACAGAAATAATTATCATGAACGCCTTAACCGCTAAAAACATTCAAAGAGAACTTGATGCTGAATATGGGTCTGGCGCTAAACAATTTGTTGTTCTTTCAGATTTCGTGTTTCAACCAACAAGCGAAACAAACATGGACCAGTTGATAAAAAACCTCATCTACTGGCTTAACTACGACGTTTTAGTTGCATCTAACGGAGTTATAACGTATTATCATATTGGCTCCTATTTCGAATTGAAGGGCTACGTTGAGCTCCTTATTCCATTAATCATGGTAGGATTAAACGTTGGCATGGTTATGATGAACGCTGTTTACGAAAGAAGAAAGGAAATTAGAACACTTTCAATGCTTGGACTAAATCCCACCCACATCGGACTTATTTTCGTCGCTGAAGCCGTCATACTCGGCATGGTAGGAGGAAGTCTAGGATACCTTACAGGGTTAGGATTCTCAAGAATCATGGTGCTTTTTGGGGCAGAACTTAACGTTAAAGAGAAACTTGAATGGTGGTGGAGCGCAGCCGGCTTTGCACTTGCAATGGCAGCATCAATCATCTCATCAATCAGACCTGCTGCATTAGCAGTAAGCACCTACACGCCGTCTATGGTGAAAAAAGTTAAAAGAAAAGAAGAAGAAGCCGAAGTTCGTAAAGAAGAAATCTTCAAAGTATATCAAGAAAGACAACTAAGCATGCCCATAAAGATCCTTACAAGTGAGAAAGAATTCTTCATCAGCTTCTTCCTAGACAGACTTAATGAGCTTAAGTCAGGATTCATAGAACGCATAGAAAATGTTGTTCAAACTCCAGAAAAAGAAGATGTTAAAGGAGTACTTGTATTAACAATAGACTTTAACTATGTTTTTGGGGCTGTTGGAAGCGAACGAGCCACAAAAAATAGCCTAATAATGGCGAAAAATCCAAATGAAGACTACTACAGAGTAAGATTGGTATCCAAGCCTGGTGTTCCAGGATTACCTGAAAGTGCAATTGAAAGAACGATCAATTTTGTTCACGAAACCTGTTTGACGTGGGCAAAAGACAAAGAAAGGTATCTTGGAACCGTTTAACATTTTGTCTTCAAACAGCAATTCACAGCTGATCCAATAACCTAATCACTTCAATCATAGCTCGACCAGTGTGATAAGCTGCTTTCCAAATGTAAGCTTTGCCACCAGTTGGTTTTCCATCAGGCAATATAGTGTCAAACCATTCGCCGTTTTCCCAATCCACTTGGTGCTTTTCAGTCCAATCAAGAATATTGTCAAAATGTTTGAGAAAAATAGGATCCTTTAACAACGTATACATGTAAACCGTGGCTACCAAAGCTTCTGCCTGTACCCACCAAATTTTTCCCAGTTGGTCAGCCAGTTCATTGAACGGTCCGCTATCGTAAAGTCCACCATTCTTTTCGTCAAGCCCAAACTTCATACAGTAATCATAAACATCTCGGAAAAAGTTCATGAAAATACCTATTGGAACTTCTGTAGCCTTGCAAGCTTCTACGATTAGCCATATAGCCTCAATGTTGTGCCCATACGAAATCCGGTCTTGCCTAGGGCCATGAATTGGGGTCCAATCGCGGTTATGAAGATCTGTGCATGCACCAACCTTCATTCGGACCACCGTGTTTGTTAAAATAAAGATTAGCTCAACTAAACGTTTTTTAACTAAGGGATCTTTTGTAACGTTATAAAAAACAGTGAACGCCTCTAGAAGATGTAGGTGTGTATTCATAGTCTTGAAACTTTTGCTTGGGGCTAATGAAGTTGGCATGTCAAATTTTAGCTCAGACCAGTCTTGGTTGAAAAGCTCTCTGTATCCTCCGTACAGTTCGTCGTGTGCATGTTTCTCCATTAAGTTGAATAGTTTCCACGCATAATCAAGCGCTTCAGCGTCATTACTTGCAATTGCATATTCAGAAAGAGCATAGAGCCCATATGATTGCCCATACATATGTTTGTAAGGTCTCTGAACCTCGCCATACGGGTCTATCTCCCAGTAGAAGCCCAAATGCTTCTCGTCCCACATCTTGTCACGCAAAAACT
The DNA here is from genome assembly GCA_018397055.1 of Candidatus Bathyarchaeota archaeon. Classification (GTDB taxonomy): domain Archaea; phylum Thermoproteota; class Bathyarchaeia; order Bathyarchaeales; family DTEX01; genus JAGTRI01. Next base: position 5,653 of record JAGTQS010000070.1, read on the forward strand.
TGTACCCGTGTTCTGCAGCTTTCAAAGCGTCTTTTCCACCCCAACCAGTTTCGTAAAGTCTCGAGAAGTACCATACCATTCTTGCCTGTGAGACAATCATTTTCGACCCATCTCCTAATGGTTTTCCGTATACATCATGATTTAAATTGTAGCCGCCGTTCTTCATGTCTAACGTTGCTGGATACCAAAATGGCATAATGTTCTTGGTGAGAATTTTTTCAATTCGACATCTTGACGTTCTTTTCCATGACTCAAGATTTGTATTCTCCAATTTTACCACCCTCAAAAAACTAAATACGTCATCACAGCAAATAAAAGAATTCTCTAATTATCTTCCAATACACGAATTATAAAAATACGTCTTTTTGATGAAACATTTTTGCCATGTCTTTAGCCACAAAGTCTAGTCCAAACATTTCCAGTGTTCTTGGAAGAGGTCTTCCAAATTTGTCCCAGCCCATACCCGCATAGTAAGCATCAAGCATCATGTCCCAATTTTCTCGTAAACTTTTTCCTTTGGCTGGACCTGAATCTGGAGATGATCCATATCTCGGTGATGGCTTGTCAAGGTCTCTTCCCACTACGCCATGTTTAACATTGAATGCTCTAAGGAGGTGAACAATCCTTCGACCAACCGTGATCCCCTCGTCATATCTGAAATCCCAATCTGTAACCGCATCTACCGCTTGAGATAAGAGCTCCACGTTTGTTCTTGAATTGAATCTGCATACAACAAGCGAATCCTCAAACATCATTCCACCTTTGTCGTGGAGGTTAGCGTTAACAAGGTCCCTCCATTCTGGGGTTGGACCTATAGGTATCGGTGCACCCCAAGTTTCTAGAGTGCCTGTGTTTGAAACAGCGGTATCAAACATTTCTGTCCATCGGTTTCTATGGTCGTGCCCCCGAGGCGTGTTGCCCTTCATGGTGTGTATTGCAAGATTTACTGACTCGCCGCCTATCTTTCTCGCTGCTCGCATAACACCTTCGCTTAAAACCTCACCTATTCCCTGTTTTCTTGCAATTAAGTGGAGGAGAAGTCTTGCTGCTTCTACATTTCCCCATTTTAGTTTTAGTTCGTTTACTTGTTTTTTTGTAAGTATTCCTTTTTCGTAGCATTCTATAGCAAATCCAATTACCCATCCTGCTTCGTTTGTTTCAAGCCCTAACATGTCTACTTCTTTACTAAGCATCATTGATGCGGTGACATCGTCCACCCCGATTGCAGAGGACCAAGCTGCAATCTGCTCGTATTCAGGTTCTTCAAGGACTTCACCTATATATGGTCCTTCAGTAATTTTCATAATGT
>JAGTQS010000008.1 GCA_018397055.1 Candidatus Bathyarchaeota archaeon
TTTCAGATTCAATGGTTAAGATAAGGTTTGAACCTTAATAACCGTTTTATTAGCTTTCCACAGTTTCACGGTTTTTAAGAGGGACTTTTAATGAAAAAATGGCTTGTTGAGGACGCCCGAAAAAATGGTTTATCGGCATCCAACGTTGCCGTGGAGTACGTGGAACCCGAAGATTCCTCCCGAGTTGAGGTTAAGAATGGTCTTAAAAACGGTTTTTCGTCAAACAGCAGGCTACATAATGGATTAGAAAATATTGAAAAAAGTCAGGAATGTTTTTCGGCTGACCAACTCGGCTCAGACAACGGGTTCAGTGCAACATGTTCAAAGCATAGTCTTTACAGTTCAAAGCCTTATGGCAGACAAAAGACCCTGCAGATTATTTGTGGAAACGAAGGGGCGAAGCTTACGCACGAGACCTTGTTTGAACTTTCACGCTCGAAAGTTAGGCTTATCCCATAAGCCAATAAAGCAGTTAATACCTTCGAAGAGTGAAAAGCGAATGTGAGGCAATGTTCCCCTGAAGTTCCAAGGATTCTTTCTATTTTTCCATTTTCTGTGACGCAGCAAAAATTTAATCCGTAGTCGTAGCATACATATCAGCGGTTGATAGGTTTGAAGGGAATGTTGGACTGTAAAGGATTTGTTGATGTTGAAGCGCCTTTGGGCAAGCTTGACAAACGTTGTTACGGGCAGTTCATAGAGCACCTAGGCAGATGCATCTACGGCGGAGTCTGGGTAGGCGAAAACTCAAAAATCCCAAACGTGAACGGCTTCCGCCTAGACGTGCTGGAGGCAGTTAAGGACCTTAAACCCGCAATCGTAAGGTGGCCAGGCGGAAACTTTTCTTCAGGCTACCATTGGCTTGACGGCGTTGGACCGAGGGAAAGGCGTCCTCGACGTTTCGACATGGCTTGGAATTCGGAGGAGCCTAACACCTTCGGAACAGATGAGTTCATACAGTGGTGCAGGCTGGTTGGAGCTGAGCCTTATATTGTTGTTAATGCTGGAAACGGCTCGCCTGAGGAGGCTGCGAGGTGGGTTGAGTACTGCAACTCTTCAGCCAATACAAGTTACGTTATGTTGAGGCGGCAGCACGGTTATCCGGAGCCCTACGGCGTTAAGGTTTGGGGCATAGGAAACGAGCTTTACGGCAAGTGGCAAATCGGCTTTAACGCCGACGGAGAAGAGTGCGCCCGCAGAACCGCTGAGTTCGCAAACGAGATGCGTATGGTTGACCCAAACATCAAACTGGTCGCGGTGGGCTGCGAAGACCCGGAATGGAACTTGGACATGGTTAAGAACGCGGGAGAATATTTTGACTACTTGTCCGTTCACATTTATATTTGGGGTCCAAAACCGTATAATGAGTTGGCTGCAATCCCCTTAAATATTGAGCAAAGACTAAGCAGCGTCTACAGCCTCGTCCAGTCTGCGAGGCAAAGATTCAATGTAAAACGTGAGATTAAGCTTGCCTTCGACGAGTGGAACGTCTGGTACCCTGAAGCTAAGCAGCCTTTGCATCACCAGATCACAAACATAGGCGACGCTGTCTTCACCGGCGGAGTCATAAACGCGCTGCACAGGCTTTGTAACAAGGTGCCCATAGGCGGGTTTGCCCAAACCGTGAACGTTTTACCCATGATTCTTACAACAGACGAGGGCTGCATGGTTTTGACGCCTCAGTACCTTGTCTTCAAACTTTACGGGTCAAGCTCAGGTGACTTAGTTGTCAGGTCAGTTGTGGACTCGCCTTCTTACTTTTCAAGCGAACTTGGAGAACACGTTCCATTCGTCGACGTTTCAGCAACGATGTCAGAGGACAAAAAATCCCTTTATCTGCACGTCATGAACAGGCATGAAACAGAACCTGCGGATCTAAGCGTTTCCTTCAGAGGTTTCAAGCCAAGAAGTGGTTCTGCTCAGTACATTGCCGGCGAGTCTCCTAGCGACAGGAACACGTTCGAAGAGCCAGACAGGGTTAAAATTGAAAAAGCCCAGGTTAAGGTCGAAAAATGCGAGTGCGTGGTCAGCCTTAAGCCTCATTCAGTGACCGTGGTAAAGCTTCAGGCATGAAAGGCTTTTTTATAAAAAAGTACAATGTATTAATTGTTGAGGACTCAAGTATGATTAGGATTGGTTTGTTAGGGTCAGGGTTCGTTGCAACCTTCTACATGAACGGCTTAAGGGATGTTCCAAACCAGCAGGTTGTTGTGAATTATTCGCAAAGCGAGGACCGAGCGAAATCGTTTGCTAATGAACGGAACATTCCGAAGTGGACTACGGACATGACGGAGGTTACTGAGAATCCCAACGTTGACTTGGTCGTCATAGCCTTACCTAACTTCATGCACAAGGAAGCTGCGTTACTGGCGTGCAAGTCGGGAAAAAACGTTGTCTGCACCAAGCCACTGGCACGGAACGCTGAGGAAGCGAAGGTGATGCTGGACGCTGTTGAAAAGGCTGGTGTTCTCCACGGATACGCGGAAACCGAGGTTTTCAGCCCAGCTGTTATGAAGGCTAGAGACGTTATTGAGCGTGGAGGCGTAGGCGACGTTTTCTGGGTCAGGTCCCGCGAAGCCCATTACGGACCGCATTCAGGCTGGTTCTGGGATCCATCCTTGTCCGGGGGCGGCGCATTGTTGGACATGGGCTGCCACTGCGTCGCTGCTTCGAGGTACTTTATCGGCAAAGACGTCAGGGCTGTTGAGGCTTTAGCTTGGGGTGACACTTTGGTTCACCGTGTAAAGTGCGAGGACAACGCCTTGCTCATGGTTAGGTTCGAGGGTAAACAGCTCGGCCAAGCGGAGGTCAGCTGGTCTTCACGCGGAGGCTTAGACTTGAGAAACGAGGTTTACGGTTCGAAAGGCGTCATTTTCACGGATGTCACCCGTGGGACGCCAATAACCGTTTTTACGCTTGAAAGCACCGGCTACGTTGTGGAAAAGGCTGAGATGGATAAGGGCTGGGTCATCCCATGCGTGGACGAGGCGCGAACCTATGGCTACCACGAAGAGATGCGGCACTTCGTTGAATGCGTCCAAAAAGGCGTGATGCCTAGAGAAAACTTCTTAGACGGCTACATCTGCAATGCCATCCTGGACGCTGGATACAAATCTATGCGTACAGGCAAATGGGAGAAAATAACGTACTAAACCTCTAAAATCGTTAACCAATTTGGTATCTGCGGCTTTCTTTGACAGCTTCGTACATTGCCAAAACGTTTTCCACTGGGATTCTAGGCTGCACGTTGTGGATTGTGTTGAATACATAGCCTCCTTTAGGCGCAAAAATCCTTATGCGTTGTTGGACATCTCTTCTCACTTGCTTTGGTGTTCCGAACGGAAGCGTGTTTTGTGTGTCAACTCCGCCGCCCCAAAAGACGATTTTGTCGCCGTACTTGGCTTTAAGCATCTTTGGATCCATGTTCGCAGCTGAGGTTTGAACGGGGTTCAGGATGTCGAATCCTGCTTCGATGAAGTCGGTGATTAACGATTCAACGGAGCCGCAGGAGTGGATGAAGGTTTTCCAAGATGTGTGCTCGTGCACCCAGTCGTTTACCTGTTTATGAAAAGGCATGTACAACTTGCGATAGGTTGCCTTTGACATTGCTGGTCCTTTCTGGGTTCCAAAATCTGTTCCAGAAATGAACACGACGGAAACCTTGTCTCCAACAGCTCTTCGTATTTTTTCAAGATTTTCAAGCGCAACCTCGCATTGGCGTTCAAACACTTTAAGTATAAAGTCTGGGCGCCTAACGTGGCACATGTACCATTCCTTGACGCCTCTGATCCCTCTGGGATGCTTGAGATGCAGCCCAGGCACAAGAGCTATGTCGCCAAAGCTTGTTCCGCCAAAGCTAGCAAGAATCGCCTTGTCAGTTCCTGTGTACAGCCTTTCAACTTCGGTACTGTAATACGCTAAATCTTCGTTGGAAACAGCGCTGAACTCTTCTACGTTGTCAAGAACGTTCAAGTTATTCCAGTCGATTGGCAACTGCCTGTCAACAGCGTCAAAGTAGAACCCGTTCTTAGGCATCCTCCCACTCGGCGGCGCTGATTTGTCGCCCTGCGGATACATCAAAATGTTGCCTTCAGCATCAGGCACAGTGTTAAATTCCGTTGGAACCAGCACAGGTGTGCCATCGGACAACCTCCACCTTTTCCAGCCTTCATTTTTGAACCCAAACATCGTTGTTGGGCTGCTTAACCCGACAACGTCAACTCCTAGAGCCTCAATCAAATCATGCGCAATTTCGCCCAGCATCTGGTAGGGTTCAACGACTTTAACAGGCGTTCCAGGCGGGTCTAGCTTCAAGGCTTGCCTTAACGCGTAGACATTGCTTACGTGCATCCCTGTGACTGCGCTTGCTCCTAAATCCAGCGGTACCATGTCTGGCTCTTCGTGGTTTAATGCAAGTGATATCCGTTCCCTTGAGTTCAAGTTTTTCGCAACCTCAATCTTCAGTTTAGACGTGTCATAATTTGTTAATAGAGAAAAATAAACTTACTCTGTCACGGCGTTAAGAGAAATATTAGTGAACTTTTATATTGGAATTGCTTGTTGTCAATTAGTATATATGCTATTATGGAAGGTGTCGTTATGGACGAGCTGAACATAGCTCTTGTTGGATGCGGAGGCATGGCAGGTGCACACGTCGAAGGCTACAGAGACCTTTACGTCTGCGGATTAAGAGCCTTCAAAGTAAAGGCAACCTGCGACGTTTTAGAGGAAAACGCCAGAAACAAGGCTCAAGCCATCGAGTTTTTCCAGAATTCTAAGCCGAAAGTCTACACGAAGCTGGAGGACATGTTGAAAAACGAGGACTTGGACGCGGTTGACGTTTGTTTGCCGCACAACCTCCACCACTCAGTCGCCATAGAATGCCTTAATAGAGGAATAAACGTCATCATCGAAAAACCCATGGCAATCACGATGAGGGCAGCGAAACTCATGATAGACCAGGCTAAGAAATCAGGTAAAACCTTAGCTGTCGCGGAAAACTACCGATGGGAACCTAAACAAAGAGCATTCCAGTGGGCAATCCGAAAAGGGCTCATAGGCGAACCCCGCATCGTTCTCTGGACAGCAACTAGCTGGGGTCCTAAGCCTTGGGGCTGGAGAGAAGACAAGCTTATCGCAGGTGGAAGCTGGGTTTTCGACGGCGGAGTTCACTGGGCTGACCTAGACCGATACCAGCTTGGCAGGGAGGCAGTTGAGGTTTTCGCTGCAACGCATACTTTTGACCCAGTTAAGGATGGCGTGAAAGTTACAGTGGACGACATGACCATGGCTGTTGTGAAGTACGAGGACGATGTTTATGCACAGTGGCTTTGGACAAGGGCAACCCCAGCGAAGGGAATGTGGACGCACATCATCTACGGCTCAAAAGCAGCTTTGTCAGATGACGGTCTGCAAATCCAGAAAAAAGAGGATCGAGTTGAAACTCAATCAGTGAACTCGTTAACGTACAGTATGCGAAAGGACATGCCGCCAGAGGAGGTTGAAAGGTTCTTCCCTAAGGGATTAACGAACACGGTTGCGACTGAGCTATACGATTTCTACTCTTCCATCGTGAACAAAAGGAAACCTGAAGTGGACGCTGTCGAGGGATACAAAGACATGGCTATACCCTTAGGCTTCTACGAGTCAGCTCTGCTCAAAAGAACCGTGAAAATCAAGGAAGTTGAAGAGCTTCAACTCGAGGGATACCAAAAAGAAATAAATGAGAACCTTGGACTGTAAGCAAGTTTCACTTACGGATTCAATTCCTTTCATTCTTTATAGAATGTTCATTACCTTTGCAAAGAACCCGGAATCTTTTTTAAGAACCGTGAAAGTTTAATAGACCCAATCACCATTTTGAAATAAACTTGGTGTAACGCTCTCTTGTCGTTTGAAATACAAGAATTGACGTCATAAAAGTTTTTTCGCTCAAAAATCTAAGCAAAGGGAGAGCCCTAAACAGAACCCAACTTAAAAACCATATTGACAAAGTCTGCAAAAGCAAAATCTGCATTGAAATGAAAGACCTAGACGAAGTTATAGCCGACATGGTTTCTGAAGGTCTCATTGTTGCCAAGAACGACACCGTTCAGCTAACAGACAGGGGAAATAAGCTGAGTAGAGAATGACGGAACCTTCTTCTAAATAGTGAACCTATTCTTGAAACTGTTGCGGGAATAGCTGACGGCTCAATAACAGGGCTTGTGGTCATCCTCTCAGCCTTTATAGCTGGCCAAGCTGTCCAAACAACCATATTTGCAGCATTACTGACGTTAGCAGCAGTCGCAATGACAAATTTTTCAAGTTTCTTACTTGGCGGAACAACTGAAGACTTAGTAGACATGATTACGCTTCAGAATCTCATGAACTACAGCCTAAGCGATATCCCAGACAAAGAAGAAAAAACAAGTTGTTGCTATTTATTAAAGAGCTTTTCAGACTATTTAATAAAGAAATTTACAGAACAAACATTTTTTTTGCCACATTGTGCGGAGTCACCACTTTTCTGGCAGGCATCATACCTATAACAGCCTATTTGGTGCTTCTTCGCCGCTTGACATAATGGTTTCGCTTTGTATAGTTGGAATTGTCACAGGATTCTTCCTCATCCATTACCGTTCACAAAAAACAAGAGTCCACTGGAAAGTGACGATTTTCCAAACAATCACAATCATCATAATAGCCGTCACAACATCACTACTACTGGGCAGCAGCATGTAAATTCAAAAAAATCAAAACAGAAATTTTCAAGAAAAAAGAAAAAACAAAAACACAAACTGCTTCAGTTTAAATAAGGAAAAAACGCAATAACCGTAGAAACCGCAATCCACAGTTCCACATTGATTCCACAGAGCCTATATAAAGAAAAAGTTTCAACACGCACTGAACAATGACGAAACATGGCAGATAGTCAAGAAATCTGACCCGAGTATATACCCCTCCCCCCTCAACAACCAGCACAGAATAAAGTAAAAAAAACGTGCAAATCAGATACGGCAGGTTGAAAACATCAGAAAAACATCCAAGTTTTCGACGTTTTTATATTTCCTCCGCATATGTATTCTTAGGGATTCAGAATGAGGGTTAGAAGAGCTTCAGCTTGGGGGTTTCATCCCTTCAACAGCAAGGAGGAACGAGAGGAAATAGAATGGTGTTTCACCTCAAAACACGGAGTCGGCGAGCTGCCAAGAATCCCGGAGCACGGAGAAAGACGCATAGTTGGAGCAGTAGTTCCCCACGCTGGCCTCGTCTACTCAGGACCCATAGCTGGACACACCTACCACAGCATAGCAAAAGACGGAACACCAGAAACCTTCGTTATCATAGGGGTAAACCACAGAGGCTACCCAGGCTTCAACACGATGCTTGACGGAGTTTGGAAGATGCCACTGGGAGACGTCGAGGTAGACTCAGAACTTGCAAAAGCCATTGCAAAAAATTCTGAGTACGTGGACATAAACCCAGAGGCACACTACCAAGAACACTCAATCGAGGTTCAACTCCCATTCCTCCAGTACATTTACAACGGAAAATTCAAAATCGTACCCATAACCGTAGGCTACGGCGACTACGCAATGTGCGAAAACGTTGGCAAAGCAATTGCAAAAGCAGTAAAAGACCAACATAAAGACACAGTCGTCTTTGGAAGCACAGACTTCATTCACTACGGCCCAAACTACGGGTACACGCCTGTTGGAATGAGGCCCTTCGAAAAAGCTTTAAAGTGGATGAACGACGCAGACAAATCCATCATAGACATCATCCTCAAACTGGACGCAGAAAAACTGGTAAACACAGTTCAAGAAAAAGGCTACACAATGTGTGGCTCTCTTCCAGTCGCAACGATGATTGCCGCAGCCAAAGAACTAGGCGCAAAAGAAGCTAAACTTCTAAAATATGCAACAAGCCACGACACAGGCGGAGGAACAGACCTAATCGTAGGGTACGGCTCAATCATAATTCTAAAGTAAAAAACAAAAACGCACTGTGCTAACAGACTGGAATCTTGCCCATAGCTAACTCCATACAGAATTCTTCAATGTTTTCAAGCTCAAAATCAACAACTTCCTCTGCTTCCCTCTTAATCCCATCAAAAGAAACACGCCCATCCGGAATGATCTGAACCGCTGCGACTGTCGGCTGGTCAATAGGCTGCCCAATCTTGCTCAACAACCAAACATAGACCTCTTTAACGTCCTGAATCTGCTGGTGAATCTTGTTCGCAATCTGAAAAGTCAACAAATTATAGATTTTACCAACATGACTAACAGGATTTTTGCCAGCTGCAGCTTCTGAACACTGAGGCCGATTAAGTGAAATAAGCCCGTTCACCCTGTTTCCTCTACCTACCTGACCGGAATCAGCCCCGTCTGCGCTTGTACCTAAAACGGTTAAGTAAACGCCATCTATACCTCTTCCAGGAGTGTCCAAAGTGTTCAGCTGCACCTGCGTCTTAGAGAAGTTATTATTCTCCATAACATACTGCCTCACGTTTTCAAGAATCTCCTCTTTTAATTCAAAATAATGCCTTTCACTTTCGACGAAACGGTCAACAAAAGCCATTGAAATAATCAATTCCAGATTATCATCTTTTCTCAAACCCATAACCTTAATGTCCTCACCAGACTCGGGAAAACTCTTCTTAAACTCCTTCGAGTTCAAGTAATTCTCCGTCTTCAAAACAGCCATCTCCGTCTTCGTAAGAGGCGCCCAACCAACAGCCGCAGAGGTGTCATTCGCCTCAAGAACCTTACCGCCTCTTCTAAAAATATCTGTCAACGCAGATGAACCTGGCTGGATCTCCACCTGGTACACAACGTGCTCATTGGGATTCACAAACCGCATGTTCTTCTTAAACCATTGTTTCGCTGTTTGAACCGCAATCTCCTCAACGGGAATTTCGTCACCATCAACCTCGTATGTTGCTCTATCGCCAAAGATTAGCTTCATCGGCTTTTTTACTATGCCACCCTTAAATCGCGTTTCAACATGCCCAGCAGCTAAAAGAGACTTGTCAATATTGTGATGCAGAATACTTCCAGTCCTTTTCAAGTACTCCTTGCTAAGGTTAATTGAGATATCATTCATTATGCTGTCGCAAATGGTATCCGGATGTCCCAGCCCCTTTCTCTCAATCACCTCGATTCTCTGTTTTTCCAAAGGAACTTGTTTCAGATCCGTAACAACAATGTTTCTCATTGAAATTCACCATTCCATCTTGTTCTGTGCTAACACCTTAATTAAATATATACTTTACGGAATAATCTTTACACAAAACATGCATTATTATACATCCAATAAGTCATAAACTGCCAATAACTTGAAAGAAAAGCACATAAGAACCCGCCAGCAATATATAATATATAAAAAATAACTGGTGGTTATTCTTTGCCATTAACAGGATATATTCTAAAGAAAAAAAGACTTGAGGCAGGCTTAACACAAAGCCAGCTTGCAAAGATGGTCGGAGTGTCACAAGCTCACATCGCAAAAATAGAAAGCGAAAAAGTGGATCCAAGACTCTCAACAGTAAACAAGATCCTAGAGACACTCGAAGGAGGAAGAGGAAGAAAATGCGGAGAAATCATGACCCGCAACGTAATCACCGCAAACCCCAAAGACAAAATTAGGGAAGCAAGCGAAATAATGGTAAGATACGCAATCTCGCAACTACCCATAATTGACGACGGAAAAGTCATAGGAATGATAACTGAAGAATCAATCATCAGAAACCTAAATCCCAACATCGCAGAGGAGACAGTGGAGAAAATAATGAAGCCTCCTTTCCCAAGCGTCCCAGAAGACACAGACATTGCCATAATTAGGCCTCTTTTAGAAAAAAACTCAGGGGTCTTAGTGACAAAGAAAGAGAAGCTGGTCGGCATCATCACCCGTTCAGATCTTCTAAAAGTCGTTTCAAACATTGCCTTCGGCACTACATCATAGATATGAAAAACGCGTCTTTCATAAACGCATAAAATATTACTATCAACTGCCGTTCTATGATTCCGCGGTTTTAGCCTTTGTATTTATTAACTATAGGCATCCTCCACCCAATTCCAAAAGCCTGCTTAGTAATCTTTATACAAGGAACCGCTTGCCATCTCTTGTATTCAGACTTCCTTATTCGATTGTAAACGTCGTCCACAACAGCCTTGGGATATCCCATCCTAACTAGTTCTTTTCGACTTCTGTGGTGCTCAATTATTTCGTCAACCAAAGGACTAACAACATCAAAGTCAAATGGATTAAACTGACCTTCCTTCAACTCAGGCGACGGCTTCTTCCTAAAAACATTCTCTGGAATGATTTCTCTTCCAGCTTTAATGTTGACATACCTAGCGAGCTTGTACACGTCAAGCTTGTTTACATCGCCTAAGGCTCCTATTCCCCCAGCCATATCTCCATACAAAGTGCAGTACCCCAACGCGAGCTCAGTCTTGTTTCCTGTGTTCAAAACCAAAATTTTCAAATTTTTTAGTCGATTCGAAATATCCATTAGGCAATTTGCCCTAGTCCTAGGCTGAATGTTTTCGTCAGCAACCGGGTCATCATCTGACTCGTGAACACCAAAATGTTTTCTAATCACCTTAAGAGGTTCATCAAGTGTTCTTTTGTAGCTTTCAATGATCTCGTTAATCGAAAATTTTACAAAACATATCCCTAAGTTATTCGCCAATTTCTCTGCATCGGTCTTGCTGTGCTCACTTGAATATTTTGACGGCATAGAAACGCCGATGACGTTTTCTTTTCCTAAGGCTTCAACAGCGATGCAAGTCGTTAATGAAGAGTCAATTCCGCCGCTCATTCCGACAACAGCTTTCTCAAAGCCCATTTTCCTGTAGTAATCTCGAATACCCAGAACCAACGCATTAAATTTTTCCTCCTCTTTGCAATACGTTGGAACAGTGACCTTGGGCGCCGTCCAAGTTGTCCTATCAATATCAACCACTATGAAGTCTTCCTGAAACTGTTTGCCAAACGCAATAAAGTTTCCCTCAGCGTCAACACCCATGCTTTGTCCGTCAAAAACAAGCTCGTCTTGGCCACCAACAAGATTAACGTAAAAAATTGGAACATGCAATTTTTGGGCTTTTTCCTTAAGCAGTTTTTCGCGTTCAAACCTTTTTCCAACATAAAACGGTGAGGCCGAAATATTGATTATAACTTGTGCTCCACGTTTCACAAGAATGTCAGTGACCTTAACCTCGTATTTCTTATCCCACAAATCCTCACAGATTTCGACACCTAGTTGAACTTGCCTTCCACCTATGTTCACACTTAAAGGTTGAATTTCATCCTCTTTTGCTGGAACAAAATATCTATCCTCATCAAAAACATCATACGTAGGCAGAAGAGCTTTGTGCGCTATACCAACAATCCTGTCTCCCTCAAAAACAGTTGCAGCATTAAACAGTTTGTCTTTCCTATGGTCGACAAAACCCACTACGCCGACTATGCTCTTATTCATCTTAACTATTTTTTTAACAACCTTAACATTGTCTTTAACAAATGATTTTTCACGCAACAGATCTAGAGGAGGATAACCAGTGACAGCTAATTCAGGAAAAACCACCAACTTAGCTTTATGCCTTTCAGCTTCTTTAATATAATCAAAAATTTTTCCAGCGTTTCCATCAAGATCTCCAACAGTTGGATTAATTTGAGCCATGGCAACCCTCATTCTACGATCACCCGCTTGTTCACAACGGAAAACTATCCTTTTTTTACTCTAATATATATTTTCAAATATTGAGGCGCATAAAGGCAGGAAGCCATCGCGAACCAATTAAATTCTGTATTTATATGATCTTAACGAATTTTGATTCTCATGTCTTCTTTAACAATATTTAGTATAATGTTCGTGACAGTTCTTTTCACATAAGGTACTGCAAGCAGCCCTTTTATAAACTCGTTTAAGCTTGTTCTGTCCATAAACCTCGCAATCACGGCGATGTCAAAATCTCCAGTAATATCATAAACTGACACTACATTATCAATTTTGGCAATCTCTTTTTCAACATCTGAAAGATGAGCCCCTTCAGCTTGAATAAGCACAAGGGCAGTCATAGCATATCCTACTTTAGCAGGGTCAACGATGACCGTGTAACCCTTTATTATCCCTCTTTCCTCAAGGTTCTTTATTCGATTAAATGCAGTTCCAGCTGATATTCCAAGTTTTGAAGCAACTTTATTGAAGCTCAAACGGGAATCTTCTTGAAGTAAATTTATGATTTTAAAATCAACCTCGTCTATTTTATCAGACAAAACAGGTTCCAACTTTTACCGCCCACTCTTCCTATTGACAAACATTTAATAAATCGCAAAATATTTAAATATTTTGTTAATAAACCAAAAAATTTATATATAAATTTCACAATTAAAGTCGGTTCGTTGAATAAATTGGTGAACTTCATGAAAGACGCTGAAAGCCAAAGGAAAGCCATTGAAACACTTAAGGCGAACAAGGTCCGTTGGGTACATTCAGCCTTCATCGACATCAGAGGCTTGATGCAAGACATGGTTATACCAGCAAGTGAATATGTTGAAGGCTCAGCCTTTACGTCCGGAATAGGGTTCGACGGCTCATCGGTTAGAGGCTTCAAAACGATCGAAGAATCAGACATGATATTTATGCCAGATCCAAATACACTTGCAATAATCCCTTGGGCAAGCGGTGAAAACCAAAAAAGCAGCATAATTTTAGGCGACGTTTTCGAATCTTATGGAAGCAAAGAACCGTCCGAGGTAGACCCAAGAGGATACGTTGCAGCAAGAGCTGTTAAAGCCGCACAAGAAATGGGATTCACCAGCTTTTTCGCTCCAGAGCTAGAATTCTTTATCTTTTCTTCGATCGATCCTACTAAATTAACTTGGGATCTATGGGTCAGTCCAAAAGGAGGCGAAGGAGACTCTTGGGGAGCGCCAAGAGTTGTGCCACAGTCACCAGAAACTTCTACAGGAAGTTATACTCTTAGGCCAAAAGAGGCGTATTACAGGCCTCCACCTGAAGACACAACAATTGAATACCGCAACGAGGTTGCTTCTGTCCTTGAAGACTATTTTGGGCTAAAAATTGAAAAACACCATCATGAGGTGGCAACGTCAGGCCAGATAGAAATCGATTTTCGATTTGGGCCTTTGATTGAAACAGCTGACAGTGCACTTTATTACAAGTTTGTAGCAAAAAATGTTGCCAAAAAGTATGGGTTAATAGCAACTTTTATGCCTAAACCCGTCTACCTAGACAATGCTAGTGGAATGCACGTTCACGCCTCATTGTGGAAAGGCAAAGAGAATGTTATGTACGACGAAAACGATGAATACGCCGAGCTAAGCCAAACTGGAAGATATTTTATCGGCGGATTACTTGAACATGCAAGAGCTTTAACTGCGGTTTGTTGCCCAACAGTTAGTTCGTATAAACGTCTTGTTCCAGGCTTCGAGGCTCCAATTTACATAATGTGGTCTCGCAGAAACCGATCCGCGCTAGTAAGAATTCCATTATATTATAAGGGACCTCAGTACTCCTCGCATAAAAGATGTGAATATCGCGGCGTAGACCCATCTTGTAATCCGTACTTGGCTTTTTCCTGTCTCCTGATGGCAGGGCTAGATGGCGTTAAAAAGAAAATAGATCCCGGTGACCCAGTTGACGAGGATGTATACAAATTGTCTGCTGAGAGGCGTCGAGCTCTTGGCATCAAGGAGCTTCCAACAACACTAAAGGAAGCCTTGGATGAGATGAAGAGCAACGAAATTATTCATAGGACTCTTGGAAGTCACATCTTTGACGCTTTCATAGAATACAAGACGAACGATTGGAACCAGTACTGCCTTTACGTTACACCATGGGAGATAATGAAGTATCTTGATTATTAAAAAAAGAAAAGGTGGTGAATTGAATGCGAGCATACGTGTTTATTAAAACAAAACCTGCGACGTCCCTAGAGGTAGTTAAGAGGATAAAGAATAAAGTGAAAGAAGTTGTTCAAGCAGACGCTATCTACGGAAGATATGACGCTGTTGTAATCATCGAGGCTCCAAACCTTGAAAGCGTAAACGAAATCCTCTACAAAGTCATTGAGAAAGACCCCAACATTGTCCACACTGAAACCTCTTTAGTACTGTAGAATTTGCAATAGAAACTGTTATAGAATAAACATAAAAGGTTAGGTGAAAAATTGCCTTCCAAAGATTTACGTGGGAAAGCCCTAAGAGCGTTCATAATGGTTACGGTAAAGCCTGGAACATCGGAAGAAATCGTGAAATCCAGAAGAATCAAAGGTGTAAAAATGGCTAACTCAGTCCTAGGTAGATTCGATGCGGTTGTGGTAGTTGAAGCAGAAAGTTTAGAGGAGCTTGGCAAGATAATCTACGAAATGGTAGAGCAGCACCCAAACGTCGTTCACACTGAAACTTTAATTTCAATCTTTCATCCAGCATCTCTAAACTCGCAGTGATCCCGATTTTTTTAAAAAGTTTCACAGAAATGGTCGGTGTTTGCGGCGTGAATTTTGATAAGTTCGGATTCAACTGTCTTCCATTAGACACGGATCCAATAATTGATGATACAACGTTGAGAGACGGAGTTCAAATGCCAGGATTAGCAGTTAATCCCGTGGACGCAGCCAAGATTGCGGAGATGTTAGACGAAATTGGAGTTGAAAGAATCGAATTACATCATTTCCAAAAACCCGACAAACAAGCAGCGAAACTTATACATAAAATGGGTCTAAAAGCCAGTATAGCCGGGTGGTGCAGAGCAGTAAAGGAAGATGTAGATAACGCTCTTGATTGCGGATTCGAGGACATAGGGATTTCACATCCTGTTTCTTTCATACACTTTAAGGCTAAATGGCCGGAAAAGACACCTGAAGAACTCATCGATCGAGTTGTCGAAGTCGTTGAGTATGCAGCGAAGGACCATGGACTCAAGGTTTTCGTCCACGGTGAGGACAGCACAAGAGCAGACTGGAACTTCGAAAAAAGGTTTATCAACGCAATGGCAGATGCAGGAGCAAAATGCTATAGAATATGCGATACAGTAGGCATTGGACTATCCTCCATAGACGCTCCATTACCTATCGGAATCCCAGCGAAGATAAAAGCCATAAAAGCTGAAACCAAAATAGAAAACGTTGAAATTCACGCCCATGATGATTTCGGAAACGCTGTTGAAAACACGCTCGCCGCTATCAGAGCAGCGTCTGGAGTCTGGCCAAAAATCTATGCCAGCACTACTTATCTAGGCATCGGCGAAAGAGCTGGAAACGCAGAGACTGAAAAAGTCATAATGAACCTTCTGATGCATCACGGCGTAAAAAAGTTTGAAAACAAAATTAGAAAACTTAAGGAAACTGCTGACCTCATTGGGAAAGCCACTGGTTACGTTGTGCCTCCGAACAAGGCCATTGTTGGAGACTACGCATTCGCTCATGAATCAGGCATACACACCCATGGGGTTCTCAGTAATGCCTTGACTTACGAGCCATATCCTCCGGAGCTCGTTGGCAACAAACGACGCTTGACCATAGGTAAACAGTCCGGAAAAGCCATAATCAAGTATATGATCGAAGAGGTAACTGGGAAAACGCCTAGTAACGAAGCAGTTCTTAATGTTCTGCAAAAGATTAAAGCAATCTACGCCAGTGGAAGAAAAGCCTCTTTAAGGGATGAGGAATTTCGCAGAATCCTTAGAGAATCCGGACTATTGGAGAAGACAACTAATAATTCTGTTAAAAAGATGCCTTAAATTTCTCTAATGCCTCAACCATGTTTCTGAGCTTATGTAAAGAAATCTCATAAGCTTCATCTTTAGTTAAGTTGCCTACCAAGAGCTTACGAAAACCACAGTCCGGAGTGAAAATTACCGAATCCCTGTATTCTTTGAACTGTTTCATTATTCCCAAAATCTCATCTACACTCTCAATTCTCGGATTTTTTGTAGACACGCAGCCAACAGACAACATTTTTTCTTTTTCATTTACTCTTTCTGGAGAATATATTTTCATATTCTGAGGCATATCGCAAAATTCGTGGCTGAGATAATCAAATTCCGTTTCAAGAAGGATTTCTGCTAGTTTAGGAGAGATTCTGCCACAAATATGTGTTCCCACAATTCTGTCTTTGCAGGACTTTTTTAGGCTATTAAATATTTCAACTATGTCTTCTTCTTTGTAACCAAAGGCAGTTTTTGTTCCAACCAGCACACTTAAGATGGGTTCATCTATTGAAATCATGCTGGCAGTCCTTGAAGCCTCTTCACAGCTTTTTACCAATACATCGGCAAGTTGTTTTACTACATCCAAATCAGCAGCTGCAGAGTTAAAAGGAAAAACTCCTGGTTTAATTTCAATGTAAGAGGCAAGAGTGAAAGGTCCAGTTATAGGAACTTTTAAATGAACTATATCTGTAAAACCCTTTTTTTGGAGAAAAATCTTTGTCCATAAAAATGGTTCTAAGCCTATAGGAGGGCCTTCGTACTCAATTCTCTTACAGTTCATTTTGTACCGGGTTTTTTCTAACTGAATTCCACTGCCATATTTCACGAGTTCATCCAAGAACTGTGGACCCATCTCAGTCAATTGAGGATAAGATGGAAAATCCAACCCTAATTTTAACTGATCTTTTATGCACTTTTCTCTATTCGATTCAGAATCATCCAAAGGGAAACTGCCTATTACGGATGATAAAATTCCATGTATTTGCAGCTTGGTCACCGAAACATAGGATTACAAATCAAAAGAAAAATCTTTCTCTTAAGCATAAGTTGACTACAAACTTTTGCAGAAACCTTGGCTCACTCATTTTTTAGCGGTTCGAAACCTTCTAAAATTATTGTTTTATGGCATTTTTTACAGATTATTGTTACCCTTTTAGGGATGTCATCATCAAATCTTTCAACATACACTATTTTGTAGGTTTTTTCCGATTCGTCATCGGGAGAGATGATAATTCCACATGATGGACACGGAAATTCGCCTTCGCCTTCTATGGATTTCAAGTCAACTTTCAGAGCCATCATTTGTCCCAACGATGTTCCATCCATTCAAGTTCTTTGTTAATTGAGGTGATTAATATTACTTTTTAAAGAATATGAACCATAGGTCCATATCTTTGGAACATCTAAAAAAGCTAGAAGATTAAAACATATTATAGATTCAGAATCTTTGCCACTAATTTCTCGACATTTTCTAAAACAAACTTCTTAGAACTGTTGAATACACGATGAAAAATAAGATGCAGAATCTACCTTGTTATTGTCAATAATAATATAGGCTCCTTTATTATTGTTATATGGTAGCCCTTTTCTTGAGAAGATTGTTATCACTTTTCCGCCATGGTTGATTTTATATCCTTCATCGGTTGGTTCATGCCCTCTAACCACGCATTTGGCATTCACAACTTTAAGAAAAATGTCTGTCACGTCTTCGCCAAATAGGTATCCTGCGCCGCGAGGTGAAAAACGGGTGCCTTTAATGCCCTCAGCTGGATCGCTCCATAATATTTCTTCGAGATGAGTCTCAAATGGGTGTTTTTTATATGCAAATGCAACATCATCAGCAGTTTTCGCCTTGCTTGGGACGCCGCCATGCAACATTATAAATTTGCCTTTCACAAGTACAGCTGTATAGAAACTTCTAAAAAGCGAGCTGAGATTCAAATAAACCGTTTGCCATTCTGTACTAAATTTTCGAAACAGATGATGAGGAAGGTCATGGGGAGAAGCTAAAAGATCCTGTGGACCTTCGTGGTTTCCTTGAAGTAAAACTACGTTTTCTGGAAACATCTTTTTCAAACTTAAAACAATATAGTAAACCTCAGGAGAAAAGGGTCCTCGGTCACCGTAGTCTCCAAGAAAAACAAGGTAAGTATCTGTTCCAAATGAAACTTCGCATATTTTTATCTCATTTAGTATTTGTTCGAGACTGTCCAGATCGCCGTGAATATCGCCAACTACTATTATCTTTCCTTTTGGAGATAAATAAACAAGCCTTCCGACAATCTGTATTTTTTCTTTTTCTGAAGAAAGTATCTGGTCAACTTGGCAAATTAGCCTTAGAAAGGCTTTATGGTCAACGTCATGTGCTTCTCTTAACAAACTTGATAAATTTCTCATCTAATTCTATGTTAAAGAGTCGAGAGACATATTAAAGTTTAACATATGACAAAAATAATTTCAGACCACAAAGAACGGTGAAAAAAATGGTTCAAATTCCAAAAGCAAGCTTCGAAGAAACCCTTGGGAAACATGTTTTACCTTCATCATGTATTGGTTGTGCTTCTTGCGTTGTTGTATGCCCATTTAACTGTCTTGAATATATTAATGAGAAACCGTTTCTAGCAAGAGAATGCAAGTCTTGCGGTATCTGCGCTCAAGTATGCCCACGATATAACTTGTCCATTCCAGAGCTGGAAAAATTTGTTTATAACAGAGAAAGAAAGGGCAACGAGGACTTTGGCATCTACCGTCAAATAGTTTTAGCCCAAACAACAGACCAAAAAATCAAAAGAGTTTGCCAAGATGGCGGAGTTGTTACTGCACTATTGATTTATGCTTTAAATGAAGGATACATTGATGGCGCCGTCCTTTCAGGTGTAAACAAAACTGAACCATTGAAGGCAGTTCCCAAGCTAGCTACGACGGTGAAGGAGATACTGGATTGCGCTGGAACAAGGTACACTTATTCACCAAATATGATTGCATTAAAAGAAGGTATACTTCAAAAAAAGAAAAAACTTGCTTTCGTTGGCACTCCTGATCAAATACAAGCAATTAGAAAAATCCAAGCCCTCCCTTTAAAAAAATTTTCCGAAGCTATTGTCTTAACAATTGGCGTCTTCTGCAGCGAATGCTTTACCTATGAAGGATTGATAAGACAATTGTTGCATAGTGAACTTGGGATTAACACAGCGGAAGTGGCAAAAATAAACATAAAAGGTAAACTTATCGTTACAACCAAATCAGGCAATGTGAAAGAAATTCAGTTAAAAGAGGCGAAGAAACATGTCAGAAACTGCATTGCACAGTGCTCAGACTTCTCTTCTGAGCTAGCTGACATGTCTGTAGGGGGATTAGGTTTGGAGGGTTGGACTCTAACTGTTCTTCGAACGGAAAAAGCTGAGGAGCTATTTTGGAAAGCAAACTCGAATAAAGTTATCCGGACAAAGTCGATTGAAGACGAAAGGGCTCTTGATTTGCTAGTTAAACTCTCAAGAAAAAAACGAGTTGGAATAAGTGCTAAATTAACACTTTAGACAACTGTAACTTTTTTAAAAAAAGAACCACTCAATTTTAAGTAATAACCTTTAAATAAGTAATTATAAGTTCCATCAAATCAAACAGCCAGTTCATGAAAATCCATTATAGAAGGTGTGTGAAATGCGTTTTAGAATGATTTCACCTAAAGATTGGATCTTTATAGGTATTATGGGGACGTTGGGAAATGTTATATCATGGCTCTCAATTATGGCAGCACCATTTTTGCCCACTGTCTCTTTTGGGCCGTACAGCGTCTCAATAGCTTTAGATCTTTCCCACATAACAACCTTCGTCAGTGCGCTTTATGGAGGACCTGCAATCGGCGGTTTAACTGGGATTATAGGAGGTTTCGTTGCTGCTAATGAGTTTGGATTTTCAAAGGGAAACTTAATTACGGGATTTACACTGCCTTTGGGTAAAGCGTTAACAGGGGTAGTTGCAGGCATAGTAATGACCGCCATGAGGCTTAAAGATAAGAACCATCACCAAGTTCATTTCGTATCCTCAACTTTAATTTCTTATATTCCAGAGGCGATTTATACGGTCTTTATTTTCTTAGCCGTTTTCCCAATGATTTTTGGTACACCAGTCTTCGTGTTGTATCCGATAGTAGTCGGAATTCTCATAAAGGCGTTGGTAGAAATGGTTGCAGAAGGCGTTCTTCTCCTTACGCTAGCTAACAACCAAGGCTTTACAACAATGGTAAAAAGTTTCTTCATCAAATCATAAAGATGAAAACGTGAACTTTAAAAGGACTTATCTGAGAATCCCTGTTTATTTTACTAAAGACTTATTGTTTTCAATAATACATCTGAATTGATTTTTCCAGCAGAAAATGTTCTGCCCGTCCTTTTGTTTTCCACTGTCATCACAGCAGGTGCGAAAAGCTGCGGATCAATTTTATAAAAGTCAAACTCTGCTTTCTTAAGAATTTCTGCAAACGATTTTCCATACTGCTTTGATGTTGAGGAAACTGATTTTTCAGTTAGTCGTTTAAGTTCCGCCTCGTCGTCGTAATTTAGGACTATATATGTTTCTCCTCCATAAAGTATTGCATCGTTCGATCGTCCCATAGCCTCAACAGGATCATGATGAGCAGGCAGAACAGGCGCAGAGCCCCTTGCATGTAAGATACATTTTGGATCTACGCCCATGTTTACAAGTTTGTGAATTCCTGTCTCAACCACTCTCCCTGAAACTTGAGTGATTCCCGAAATAGATGTTATTGGAACAACAACAAGAAAGAGTTTACCTACATCGACACGGCATAATTCGGCAATGTTTGCTATGGTGTCTTCAGGCAGTTCTTTACTGGTTTCAAGAACAAGCACAGCTTCGTCATAAGTGTCCTTGTAATCGATTTGTTCAAAAATCGACTTAGGTTTTAAAGCCAAAGCACGAGCAGGACCAGACCCTAATGCTTGAAAATCCTTTGATTTTATTTGCCACCCAGCCATTTGAGATCCCAGAGTTGAGACTGCTGGAAAGTCCGTAGAAACTGAGATTGAGGGAAGACTTTTTGAACCAATCTGAATAGTAGAAATTTTTGCCTGACCAAGTCCCCCAAGGCAAATTTCTGTTATGATCCTACCTGCCTCAATGCTTCCTATTGTTTCTAATCCAGCATCTATTATCGATGCACCCTTTTTGCTCTTCTTTACCTTTACTCTATACGTCTCAGCTTTGGCACAAAACTCTCTTACAAGTTTCATCGCTCTTTGATTAACACTTACTTGCAACAACTTGTCTTCTCCAATTGTACTTAGATTATAGGTATTTCTCGTAGGATGCGAGATGTGGATTTTTGTTCCTCGCTACGAAAAGCTTTCCTTTACCTTCCTCAACCATGTCGCCTGTGAAACGATAAAATGGACCTGCTATCCTTTCTTCATTGACTTTGACATCATTTCTAATGCTGTCTATCGTAAAAGTAGGAAGAACAGAAGGCAAATATCCACAGACAATTATTTTACCATCAACCATTTCTGCACCAGCCCGCCCTAAACAGTCGCCTAAAATAACGATTGTACCATTCCTCATGTGGATTCCTGGAAAAAATCCTGCGCAACAATCAACCCTGATTAGGCCATCTTTCATGTGACAACCGATCTCGTTCCCAGCGTTTCCATGTATGAGAATTTCTCCACCCTTCATGCCTTCTGTGGATCCTCGATGTGATGAGCCGACATAGCTTCCAGCTGACCCAGTAACCTCAATTTTTCCACCTTTCATCATGCAACCAACCCAGGAATCGACATTGCCCTTTACTAGGATTTTTCCCCCTTTCATGCCTTCACCTAGACGCATGCCAGCGTTACCTTCGATAATAATGGTACCTTGGGTCATTTTGTACCCTATCATTCGTACCTTATAAAAATCTCCGCTTAGAAGAATAACGTTGTTTTCATCAGTGTCTCCAGCTTTCTCAATAATGTCAAAGATGTCTCTAAGGCTTTTCTGCCTATTTCCTTCCCAAACTCCTAATTCTGAAATTTCCTTGATAGATTTCTCTAAGAAAATATCTGGCGTAATGCATTCTGCGTAGACCGGTACTTTTAAGGAATATTTTGGTCGTAGCGTGATCGTTATTTTTCACACCTCTGGTTTAATTGGCATAGGCTCCGAAGATTTCAGGTATTTTTCTGGAACAAAATAGTTGTCCAACTCTATTGTCCAATAATCTCGGAACCGTTTCTTTAAGTCTTTCAAAGTCTCAGAGTATGAACTTGCCATGGTAAATGAAGTTGTTTCAATATCTGTCCACATGGTTCTTCCCACGACCGGTTTTATTATAGTTCCATTTTTCGCCACAATTTCTCCATCCTTTATTGTGAAAACGGACTTCTCAAAAGCACGGCGAACTATCCGGTAATCCTTTGAAAAGTCTGTATTTTTTGGATTAAGATCATATATCGCAATGTCAGCGTCAGCATTATGCCCTAAGTGCCCCTTGTTTTTCATCCCTAAGGCTTTTGCTTGACCTGCACGTGTAATTATGGCAATTTCAAAAAGGTCATATTCTCTGTCTATGCTTGGAAGAAGAGAACGTTTCTTTGCTTTTTTGTTAATCTTATTTAACATGACGCCTCTTGCTTTTTTGCTCATAAGCCAAGAAATTATCTTCGGATAGGTCGTGAATGGAGCAGCGTTCGGATGGTCAGTTGTAAGGTAGACCTTCCAAGGGTCTTTTATGAGCAATGCAAGTTCAAGGCCTATTGACCACATTGTTGCATACACAAGGCTTTTCCGTTTGTAAGTAAAGGGAACTATGCCGGCTGCCGTTTCAGTTTCGACATCGTGGTTAACCCACTTGTTTCCGCTTAGCTCATGTAAAGTATACTGCCAAGGACCGTCAGCCGTCATTGTTGTTGTCTCTGTGAAGACAACTTGACCCATATCTATCGTAACATGGCTATGTCCATTAACATATTTTGCAATCTCTTCAGCTCCAGACTTGATGCTTCCCCAATCATCTCCCTTAAATGAGCTAAACTGGCAATGCGTGATATGAATTGAAGGCTTTTTTTCAAAAGCAAGATCCTCTACACATTTCATAGTCTCAAGTGTAATTAGATAATTTCCAGGTTTGCCAAGCTGATTAGTATGAACATGTATTGTGTGGGGAAGATTCAATACATGATTAACCTTGCAAAGCCCACGAATAATCTCTCTTGGCGTTATTCCAAAATTTGGAACCGGATCGTCGAGGTTTTTAACATTCATCCCAAACCCCCATGACTCGACGCCGCCTGGATTAACGAGTTTTATTGCGTAACCCTTTGTAGCCGATATCAGCCAAGCAACGTGAATAGCGCACTCTCTGAGGAGGCTTTTTTGGAGAAGTTCGAGGACAAACCACCAATCTCCAAGTAAGGGGAAGGTTGCCTTGTCAACCATTGGAGTGTCATCAAGCTCCTCATGGGTATGTCGAGCTTCAAGAGGAGGCATAGAAGGGTTGCAAATGGTTGTATATCCCATGCGTGAATATCTGTAGCCGGTTGTAAAAGTGGATGGGACAGAATGTCCTACTCCTGACCTAGTTATAGCTGTTTTAGTTTCCACGTCATCGTAGTGGTCTTCGGGACGTAAAAGCCTTCCAGCATTCACTTCTGAGCCTGCGATGTGCGTATGTATGTCTATGCCGCCTGGCATTACGACCATGTTTGATGCGTCTATAATATGCGCTTTTTTTTCATCTATTTTTTCTACAATTTTACCATTTTCAATGCAAATATCCATTATTTCGCCTTTTACGTTGTTTAGAGGATCGTAAACATACCCGTTTTTTACCAATAATGCCATGTTAAGGTTTCACCAAGTAACTCGGAGTTAATTTTTCTTTCTTAGGAGCCTAGTCTAAAACAATACTACTAAGTTATTTTTAAAGAATTAGGATGGTTTATCATATTGTTTATCAATAACCTAGAGCTGATAACCGTAAGAAAAACAAAATAGACGAAATGAAATTGCGGAATTTTTTTTATCGAGCATGAAAAGCTATTCTTTCCATCTCGTTTCGTTTCTGCACAGCATAACTCGAAGAATCTCTGTTAGCAGCTGCGATTATCTCGTCAGCTAAACATTCCTCTAAGGGTTTTGGGTTACCAAAAGCTGCTTTTCTTACGCCCTCTGCGATGAAACGTAAGGCTAAGTCGACTCTTCTTTGAGGCGAAATGTCCACCGCTTGTTGATATGCAACTCCACCGTAACTGATTCTCGTTATATCTTCACAAGGTGCAGAGTTCTCAACTGCTTGAACAAGAACTTGAACAGGATTTTGCCCTGTTCGCAAGTAGATAATTTCAAAGGCGTTTCTGACGTAGTTTATCGCCCTAATCTTTTTTCCAGCATTTTGACCTGGACGCATCAGATTGTTTATTAGCCTTTCAACAATATTCACTTTAGACTTGTGGAATCTCCGGTGTTCGTGCCTTCCCATTGAATGAGGTACACTGACTGGTTCAACCGAAATGTATCTTTGAAGGCCCACGTCTTTAACCTCAACATTGAAGCTCCATTTGCCAAAGAGTTGAGGCACCTCTTGCTTACTCACTTCTTTCACCTTAAATGGAATCCTCTAAGTTTGAACCTTGCTGAATTATATAAGTATTATGAAAACACATGTTGTATGCCTAAGCAATAATTTTTATAAGTATTGCTTTTGCTGTATGTAAACGGTTTTCAGCCTGGTCCCAAATTATTGATTGTGAACCATCCATAACTTCATCTGTGACCTCTTCTCCGCGATGTGCGGGTAGACAATGCATGAACAAAGCGTTTTCTGAGGTATATTTGAAAAGCTCTGAGGTAACTTGGTATTTTGGTAGGAAAGTTTTGAGTCGCGTTTCTTTTTCAGGTTCGTCTCCCATCGAGACCAATGTGTCTGTATAAATCACATTGGCGTTTCTAACAGCGTCGATTGGTTCTCGAAATATCTCAATTTTTGAGCCGCTTTCTTTGGCGTTCATTTTAGCCTTTTCTTGCGCTGTGCTGTGCGGTTCATATCCAATAGGGCATGCAACTGAAATATTGATTCCAAGTTTTGAACATCCGATAAGCAAGGAGTTACAAACGTTGTTTCCGTCACCAACGTAAGCAACTTTCAAATTATCTAGGGTTTCAAACTTTTCCCAAATTGTATAAAGATCAGCGATCGTTTGGCATGGGTGATATAAATCTGAAAGAGCGTTTATCACTGGAATTTCCGCATAGTTTGCCATTTCTTCAAGGTCGGAATGTTTATTGACTCTGGCAATAACGCAATCTAAGTAGCGGCTGAGGACGCGAGCAGTGTCAGCTATAGTCTCTCCTCTTCCCAACTGTGACTCGGCCCACCCAAGATAAATAGAATGCCCACTTAATTGGTTTATAGCAACCTCAAAAGAGACCCTTGTACGAGTCGAAGGTTTCTGGAAAAGGAGGGCAATTGATTTTCCTTTAAGAATGTTAGAGTCGCATTTTTTCAGCTTGAATTTTTTTGTGGTTCTAAGAATATCCCATATTTCCTTTTCAGAAAATTCCTGCAATGTAAGAAAATTATGCTTCTTCATGTTTCAAGTTTCCTAATTTACAGCTTTAGTTTAATTATCTTCACTAAAATTTTCATTACGAATATATATTTTTCGGTTAAAAATTATCAAAAAATAATATTAATGACCGAAAATGGTCAATAAATGTTTTGAAGACTCTCAATGTCTTAAAACCCTGCATCCACAAGATCAATTGGCTTCATGAACTCTCTTAAAACAACCGTCGCATAAGAGCCTTTATGAAGCATAAACCTAAACCTTACTGCAAAATTACCTCGATCAATATTATGTTTGTCCTCTTCAAAAGTAACATCAAAGTTCATAAGAGGAATTAGGACACTTCTTAGACCGCCAGCTGCGCTTGCTTCAGGCATATCCATCAAGTAAAAATCTTTTGGGGAAATATTTTCCTCTTTTAGAACTTGTCTTTCAATTTGTCCTTGGATCCCTTTAGAAACGCCTTGGTTATACCCTACTAATGGTAGAGCAATGGCAAGTTCTTTTCTTCTGATTGCCTCTCTAATTTCAAAGGATTCGTCTGGCTTTGCATTTCTGAAATTGTTTGTTGGTAATCCGTTTTTGTCTAAACTAACCACAAAGTCACCTGGGTAAGCTTCGTTAAGAGATAAGCCATGTTTTATTCTTTCGCTGAGGAACCTATTAAAAAGATAAGACTGGTAGGCTTGTACAAAAAGCACCCGAATGGTACGGGGAATCTTACGGAAAGCTCCTAAGAAGTCGTTTGGATATCTTGAAAGGTGAAGCAACATCAGTCTCTCGTAAAAAAGTCTCCGTGGAAAGAACCGTAGACAACTCTTGTAGTCCCCCGTTTCTCTTAGCCTTTCTCGGGCTCTAGATGCACGGCGATGCTCATATACGCTGGGTTCTGAAAGAAAAATCAAGGCTGCCTTTTCATATTCACCTCTAACGATGTGACGTCCAACTTTATGAGTAAACGGTCTAATAGTTCCGAATCTTTGATGCCCAAAAAAATTCGGAACCCCCCAAAAAACGTCAATTTGATGTTTTGTTTCTTCAATTCTTTGTTTTGCTTCCTCAATAGAACATTCAATTGCCCTTACTTTTATGTCGAACTGGTTGCCAAAAAGAACCTTAGATGAAATTTTCTCAGGCGAAAATCGGGTTGGAATAATAGCCGCATTTTCTAGATTTATCTCGCTTATTTTTTCAAGGGGTACACCGCCAATACTTATGTGCTGTGCAGTCAAAGCCCTCGCGTCTTTTATTCCAGATATGCTAATTCTTTCTTCATCAATATCTAATTGCCGAGCTATTGTTCTTAAGGCTGAAAATGTATCCCAACCCTTCTTTACCAGAACGCAAATAACGTAACGTTCGGGATTAGAAGTTGGTCTGTTTATGTTGGCGACAACAACGGAAGCTTTTGAGCCATCAATCAACACCTCTTCAACAACGAAGTCTTCTGGAACAACCCGGATCTTTCCGCCGATCCCAAGGCTTCTAGAAGCATAAACCATTATTCCAAAATCTGCATCAAGAGAAGACACTTCAGTCGTCATATTTATCCTTGAGTGAACTTTAATAAAGTGAAAGGGTTCCCGTGACTTTATCGATAAGATTTGATGGAGCAGGTCCAATACCAAGAGCTGTTATGGTTCCTGGTGGAAGCTCAGTTAATCCCATGTCAGAAACGAGGTATGTTGGTATATCAAGTTTCTTAGCTTTTTTCTCCAATTCTTGTAATTCTTCTTTCGAATTGGCCTTTAAAACTATTTTACGTTGCCCTTCTTGCATCCAATTACGGAACCATTGTGGATGTCTCTTTTTTGTTTCTTCTGATGCGGAAACAGCGCCATGACAGGCTTGAACTGCGGCTTTTCCACAACTCATATTCAGGTCTATCCTTAATATTATTGCTTGTTTATATCCGAATGGTTGCGGTGTATCCTTTTGTCCTTTTCTTTTTTCTTTGTTCATGCATCTTTTACCTTCATATCCGTCGTTATATGACTAAATTTAAGGTATTAACAGTTTTCCGATTCTTCATAATTACATATATTCGTGCGTATTAGAAACAAATATTTGGATTTTCACTTTTTTTTTCTTCAAGGTAAATGCTTAGACAGGATAAGGAATAAAGGATTTTAGGAGCTTGGAGGTTGACTTTGAGGCTTGTATATGCGATGAAGCCAATTTCAAGGTTGTTTTGCATTGGGATGCGAGGTTAAAAACATGGATTATGAGGCTATATGGGAGCTCATGTCTAACTTGATTGTAGAGCTGCGAAATAAGGGTGAAGTAATCCCAGCTAACATTATGAGCGACCTGCGAGCTGCTAAAACTATAATGGAAATTTATAAGGTTGACCAATCGCATTCTGAAATCCTTCAAAAGGTCGAGGAGTACCTTGCTAATCTCGAATCAACTTTGTTTCCTTTAGCAGAAAAGAGGCTTGGTGAAACAGAAATGGAAAAATGGTTAAGAAATCTTGCAGAATTACAAAGACACGAAACATTATGGAAACCTATACCATCTAGGGGAGTTCCTGTTGGAGTTCCTCGTGAATACAAATGGATGAGGATTGAACCTTTAGAAACGGTTACAATCGAAAAGGTGAAGCATCTTGCTGAACAAAATGGACTGAGATTCACCATTCAAACCAATGGGACCGTCTTAGTCTTTGGAGAGGAACAAAAGCTGAAACATTTTGTCAAAAACGTGGCTAAGGAATTACAAAAAATGGAAAGACATAATTCGTAAAAGAATAATGAGATGAAAAAATTTCAAAGTCGGTTTGTTGAGGAATAAAAATGCCTTTTATAAAGAAAATTGAGGTTAGTGGTTTTAAAACGTTTGGAAAGAAAACAACATTGATGTTTGATAAAGGATTTACGGCAATAACTGGGCCGAACGGGAGTGGAAAAACCAACATAATTGACGCTGTTCTTTTTTGTTTAGGCGAACTTAGCTCAAGAAGGCTTAGGGCAGAAAACTTTTCAAAATTAATTTTCAGCGGGGACCCTAACTCGGATTCAAGAAAGAAAGATCGCGCTAAGGTCGTTATTCAGTTTGATAATTCGGACAATCGTTTGCCAACTGATACCGCGACAGTAACGCTTTCAAGAGAAATAGACCATGAGGGGCAAAGCATTTTCAGAATTAATGGTCGAAGGGTCTCTAGAGCCTATGCCATGGAGATTCTTTCAATGGCAGGTATCAGTCCCTATGGGCATAATGTGGTTCTTCAGGGTACGCTTACGAGATTGGCTGAGATTTCTCCTATGGAACGCAGGAAAATTATAGAGGATATGATAGGTATTGCTACATATGATGCGGAGAAGGCTGAAGCAGATGAAAAGTTGAAAGCAGCAGACATCTCGATTAGAACAGCAATGGGGCAAGTAAGTGAGGTTCAGAACAGAATTGAAGCTCTAGAGAGAGAAAGAAATGACCTTCTGCGTCACGATTTCATTCAAGGCGAAATTAGACGTTTTGAAGCAGCTAAGTTGTCTTATGAGATGACAACTAACCAAAAAAAGATTGGTGAATTGGATACACAGATTGGTGTTTTAGAAAAAAAGATCCAAGCGATACGAACTCAGAGAGAAACCTTACAGTCAAAACGTCACGAGGTTGAGGTAGAGTGGAGAAAACTTGGCTTTGAAGAGGTTGAGGCTAACCAAACGAAGCTTTTCCAGATCCAGATGGAATTAGGAGACTTAAGATCGAAGCTGGTTGAACTTTCGACAAAAATTTCATCTAACAAAACAAGTTTGGATAACCTTACAAGGGTAAAACAGAATGCTGAACAACAGATCGAGTTTCTTAGTCAAGAAATTGAAAATGTTAAGAATAAGATTAAGGAACTTGCTCCAATTCGGGATTCGCTGAAAAAGGAGATTGCTGAGAAACAATCAGCTTTTGAAATAGTAAATAAAGAAACAATGAAAGCTAGATCCAGCATAAATGAGGTAACAAGAAAGTTACGTGAGACTGAAAACCAAATTGAACAGATACATAGAGAAGTAATAAAGCTTCGAAGCCAACGGGCAGAAACCGAATCCAAAGTCAACATTTTTTCAGAAAGGCTCAGAAACCTTGAGGATAGAAGGGTCGACTATGCCGATGCATCAAATAGGCTTGAAAAGTCTTTGCAGGATTTAGAAAATATACGCAAAGAACGAACAGAACGATTAACTATGCTAAGGGAGTCTCTTAAGAAAAAAATAGAGAAAAAAGAAGCTCTAGAGTCAGAAATTAAGGAAGCAGAGAAAATTGCTGGTGTTGCCAAGGAAGCTCTTGTGGAATTTGAGACCCGCAAGGAACTGGTTAATAAGTTCACAATAGAGGAGAATGCCTTAAAATATATAGAAAAATCATCTGAAGAAGGCATTATCAAGGGTGTTATAGGTCGTCTAAAGAATCTGATAAGCGTCAAAAATGGTTATGAATGTGCTGTCGAAGCTGCAGCTGCTGGATGGCTTAACGCGCTCGTTGTTGACAATTTGGAAACCGCCTTTGTGTGTGTTGAAACACTGCGGCAACTTAAACTTGGGAGAATAAAGATTATTCCGCTTAAAGGATTATCAAGCCTCAGAACGGACGGTTTTCCGCAGATTGAGGGAACAAAAGATAAGGTCATGTCTTTCGTTAAGTATGATCCGGCACATGAAGCTGCTGTTTCATTTGTTTTAGGCGATACTTTTTTGGCAGCTGACGAAAAAACAGCTCTAACGATCTCTCATGCTGGGTATCGTTCTGTTACAAAGGCTGGTGATCTTTACGAGGCTGGAGGTGGTGTTGAAAGCGGATTCTATCGAGCACCTGTTGATTTTTCATCCTTTGTGCCTAGCGAGTCAGCCCTAAAGGATCTTGATAAGGCTGTAACTACGTTGAAGGCGAATTTGACCAAAAGAGAGCTCGATATTAACGAGTTGGAAAAAGAAATCGTGAGTGTACAGAATGAAATAACTGCTTCAGCTGAAGCCTTGGGAAAGCTTGAGTCAGATATTGATGGAACACGAAAAAGCATTCATGAAACGAAACGAAGTATTATGCGTGTTGAAGAGAATATAGCAGCCTTAAAAAATAGTCTTGAGAAAGAGAAAGCGCAAATAGGATTTTTTGATGATGCAATAAAAGGGCATTCGTTGGAAGAGAACAGGCTAAAAGATGAACTTGACCGTCTTAAGCGTGATGTTGACTCTTCAGCAGCTCAAGAAAGAGAACAAAAACGTGAGACGTTGGGAACTGAACTTATCACGTTAAGGCAAAAACTTAGTCAAGTTGAAACCCAATTTTCTTCCCTTCAGTCTAAATTGGAAACTACGTTAAAGGTGGAATTAGAGAATGCATGTGTTCAAAGGGATAAGATGTCGAGTCAAATAACAACTTTGAATCAAGAAGTTGAAAAACTTGGCATTGAAAAGGAGGCAATTCAGAATAAAATTAGAGATCTTGAGGTTGTTAAGGATCAATTATCCAAATCGTTATTAACTTTAAAGGGTGAATCACAGAAGTACACAGTGCATATTGATGAGATAGATAATAAACTTCGGGTTCTTGAAGATGAATATGAGCAGTCTGATAAGTTACTGGATGAATTAAGGCTTAACCATCAAACTTTAAATCTTCTGGTTGAAAGACAACTTGATCAACTTAAGAACCTTGGATATGGAGAACCTTTTATCATTCCTTCTAAAAGCATCCAAGATGTTGAGGCTTCGTTAAAAATGATGAGGCTTGAGTTAGAACGGATAGGCGCTGTTAATCAGCTTGCGCAGACACAGTATGAGGATCAGATCTCGAAGTACAAGGAACTTTCAATACGCATGAATGAGTTGGAGAAAGAAAGAATGACGATTGTTGAGTTTATTGAAGAGATTGAGAGAAAGAAATACAACTCTTTCATGGAGGCTTTCAACAAAATTAACGAAAGAATTGACAGATATTTCTCAAAGCTTACTGATGGAGGA
>JAGTQS010000072.1 GCA_018397055.1 Candidatus Bathyarchaeota archaeon
TGCCCATCCTGCCTACGAAGTTTCTGTTAGAAGTGCTTACGCAGACTTCTCCCGGAGCAAGTAACCCCATATGGCCACCAAAACATGCACCGCACGTAGGATTGCATACAAGGGCTCCGGCTTTGAGGAACACTTCGAACAGACCGCGCTGTAAAGCCTGCATATAAACGTCCTGCGATGCTGGAGAAACAATAAGCCTTACGTTTTTAGCTATCCTTTTTCCTTTAAGAAATTTCGCTGCTAATTCTAAGTCTTCCAACCGCCCGTTTGTGCAGGAGCCTATGAACGCTTGGTCGATTTGTGTGCCTTCAACATCCTTGACCAACTTCACGTTGTCAACTGAGTGGGGGCAGGCGACCTGTGAACCTAATTTTTCTAGGTTCACCTCAACTTCTCTTTCGTATGATGCATCTTTATCGCTTGTTAGAGTCTTGAACTGTTTATCGGCAACGTCTTTGACGTATTTCAATGTAACGCTGTCTGGATTAATCAAACCTGTTTTTGCTCCCATCTCAACGGTCATGTTGCAAAGGGTCATCCGTCCGCTTATACTGATGCTGCCAATAGACTGACCAGTGAACTCTACAGCCCTATAGTTTGCGCCGTCAGCTCCAACTTTGCCAATCACGTAAAGTATAAGGTCTTTCGGTGTTACGAACTTCTGGAACCTTCCCGTTATGTTAATTTTGATGGTTGATGGAACTTTAAGCCAAATTGTTCCTGTTGCAAAGACGCCAGCCATCTCGGTTGATCCTATACCTGTGGCGAATGCGCCAACTGCGCCGTAGGTGCACGTGTGAGAATCTGCGCCTACCACAAGTTCTCCTGCGCGAACATGCCCTTTTTCAACCATGACTTGATGGCAGACGCCACCGTAGCCTACATCGTAAAAAAACGGAATCTTCTGCTCCTTGGCAAAGGCTCTCATAATTTTGTGCAGCTCAGCGGATTTCACAGAGTCAGCTGGAACCTGATGGTCCAACACCATAACTATGCGGTTTCTGTCCCAAACGCTGAGGGTTCCTATTTCTTTAAAGGCTTGTATGGCTAGTGGACCAGTAATTTCGTTAATCATCGCCACGTCGACTTTGGCATCTACGATCTCACCTGGCTTAACTTCGTCCCTTCCTGAAGCAAAAGCAAGAATTTTTTCTGCGATGTTCATTGTCTTCGCTTTTCCAGTATGGCTGTTAGCTATTTTTCGATCCCCGAAGTCTTTCTAATGATTTTGCCGACCTGCTCAAGAGGGTGCTCCTCAATTTCTTCCATAAGAGCCTTTAGCATTTTCTCTCCAGATCTGTGTTCTTCGACCCATTCTTTAGCGAAGCTTCCATTCTGAACGGTTTTCACAGCTTTCTGCATGTTTTCTTTCACGTGCTTGTCAATTACCTTTGGGCCAACTGTTAATCCGCCGTACTTGGCTGTGTCAGAAACTGCTCGAAGCATGCCGATGATTCCTTTTTGATAAATAAGGTCCATTATCAACTTTGCCTCGTTGCAAGCTTCAAAGTAGGCTAACTCAGCGGGGTACCCGTTCTCGACAAGGACCTCGAAGCCGTTCTTAATCAGTTCGATCAGTCCGCCGACCAAAACGGTTTGTTCACCGATCAGGTCGCTTTCAGTCTCGTCTTTGAAGGTTGTCTCAATAACTCCCGCTCTTGTGCAGCCAAGAGCCTTTGCTACGGCTAAAGCGGTTTCCATAGCCTTGCCTGATGGGTTCTGGTAGACAGCAACTAATGCTGGCACTCCGAAGCCAGCTTGATAGGTTTCTCTAAGTCTTATGCCTGGGCTTTTCGGAGCAACCATGATTACGTCCACGTTTTTGGGAGGAACAATCTGTTTGAAGTGAATGTTGAAACCGTGGGCGAAATCTAAGGTTTTTCCTTCACGTAGGTGTGGGGCAATGGATTTCGCGTAAATGTCTGGTTGAGCCATGTCAGGCACCAAAACGAAGATTACGTCGGCTTTTTCCGCGGCTTCTGAAATCTCGTAGATTTGAAATCCGTCTTTTTGGGCTCTTTTCCACGATTCTCCTCCTTTCCTCAAGCCTACGATGACATTCAAACCTGAGTCTCTCATGTTCTGGGCTTGTGCGTGCCCTTGGCTACCGTAGCCAATTACAGCGATTGTTTTATTTTTCAGCGGGGTTAAACTTGCATCTTTTTCGAAGTATACTTTAACCATTCTTCATTTCACCTTTTTATTATTCCATTCTTGCAGATCTCATTCCTCTTGAAAGAGCCGTTATTCCTGTTCTCGCAACCTCTTTTAAGCCAAACGGTTTCATTAGCTCGATGAAGGCGTTTATCTTGTCTGAATCACCCGTGATTTCGACAACCAGCGAGTCGTGTGCAACGTCAACTACGTGTCCCTTAAAGATTTCCGTATAATTTATGACGTCTGACCTGACTTTGGTGTCGAGTGTACTTATTTTTACAAGAGCCAGTTCTCTAGTTACGGTGGATTCAGGGTCAAGTATGCTTACTTTCACGACATCTATAAGTTTCTGAAGCTGCTTCACGACTTGCTCAACCATTCTTTCGTCGCCTTTTATAGTCACAGTTAATCTAGCAAGGTCCTTCTGTTCAGACGCTCCAACGGTGATAGTTTCAATGTTGAAACCTCTTCGCCGGAACATGTTTGAAACACTGTAAAGAACGCCCGGCTTGTGCTCGACAATTGCGGAAACAATATACGTTTTTCCTTCTCTTGTCATCGCCATTCACCCAATCATAATTTTGTCAATCTCAGCTCCCGGAGGCACCATGGGAAACACGTTTTGTTCAGAAGAAATAGGCACATCTATAACTGTTGTGACCTCGCTCTTCATTGCCATCTTAACTGCCTTTACGAATTCTTCTGGAGAGCCAACTCTGATTCCTTGGGCTCCGTAAGCCTCCGCCAGCTTAACGAAGTCAGGTATCTTTCCCAGATCAATTGCTGAGTATCGTCTGTTGTAAAACATTCTTTGCCACTGCGCAACCATGCCTAGAACCGAGTTGTTCAACACTATCACGGTGACTGGAATCTTCCATGAAACCGATGTGGCAAGGTCCTGTTCCGTCATGATGAAACTTCCATCTCCAGCAATGTCCAGCACTGGAACGTCGGGGCATGCAACCTTAGCTCCTAGAGACGCTGGAAACCCAAAGCCCATTGTTCCAAGACCTCCTGAGCTGATGAATGTTCTTGGCTTGTAGGTTTTCAAGTATAAAGCTGACCACATCTGGTTCTGCCCAACCTCGGTTGTTATTATTGCGTCTTGTGGAAGTATCTTTCGTAATTCAACAAGCAGATGCGGCGGAGTCATTCCGTCTTTGTTCTCCATCTCTGCCTGCTGTTTCTTTTGTTCTTGGATTCTTTTCATCCAAAGCGACCTTTCTTTTTTGTTGAAACTTTTGATCAGCCTGTCATAGATGGCTTTCAATGCAAGTTTCGCGTCTGCAACAATCGGCACGTGAGGTCTGATGTTTTTTCCAACCTCAGCTGCGTCTATGTCGATGTGAATTATCTTAGCGTCTCGGCAGAAGGTCTCAACTTTTCCAGTACTTCTATCTGAAAACCGTGTTCCAACTGCAAGTAAGACATCGGCTTCTGGAACAATCTTGTTTGCGGTTATGGTTCCATGCATACCTAGCATCCCAAGCGACAACGGATGATTTTCGGGGATGCTTCCTTTTCCCATAAGTGTTGTTGCTATGGGCGCAATAAGTAGCTCAGCTAAGGCGAGAAGCTCCTGTGATGCTCTGGACGTAATTACGCCTCCGCCTGCGATGACAACGGGTTTTTCAGCTTGGACTAAAAGCTTTACAGCTTTATCGATTTGCAGCGGATGAGGCTCGATGTTTGGCTTGTATCCTCTTAGGCTGATTCCGTCGTCGAACTCTATGTCGTCAACTTCTGTTTGGGTGTCTTTAGGCAAGTCGATAAGCACAGGACCAGGTCTACCTGTTGAGGCAACATAAAAGGCAGTGTTCACTATTTTACTGATTTCTTTTGCGTTTTTAATCTGAAAGTTGCATTTAGTGATAGGTGTCGTGACGCCTACGATGTCTGTTTCTTGAAAAGCGTCTTTTCCAATAAAGGCCCTTGGAACGTTACCAGTTAATGCGACGATCGGTGACGAGTCCATGTATGCGTTGGCTATGCCTGTAACGAGGTTTGTCGCTCCAGGTCCAGATGTTGCCATGCATACTCCGACTTTTCCGCTTGCACGTGCGTACCCGTCAGATGCGTGGGCAGCGCATTGCTCATGCCTCATGAGTATATGTTTCATGTCTGAGTCGTAAAGCACGTCGTAGATCGGTAGCACTGCTCCTCCTGGTATGCCGAAGACGACCTCGACTTTCTGTCTTTTCAGAGACTCTATCAGAGCTTTAGCGCCTGTCATTTTTACCATTTTTGAACCTTCCTCGTTAACCATTGTTCAGAAAATTTTTCGGTCGGCATCTCCTCGGTTAGGACTGGACTGGTGATGCTGAAAATGTTTGAGAACGTTTTTAGTTTTTGTTCTAGAGATAAAGCTGGGTAACTCGGTTTAGAAATGGAGGAAGCAGTCCCTCCATACCCGGATATCCCTCACTTTTCCTGTCCTCCAGAGGAACGAAACCGACAAAACTATCAACAGGATGCTTATAAGCTTTTTGAACTAGCTGCTCTCCGTGTTTGTTCTGAACCTTTTAGCTGGGACTTTTAAGTTGCCGTTGAATTGTTTCCTGTTTTGTTGTGGTTGCTCAACAGGACGTTCATTCCGCCAAGCATAGCTTCAACACTTGCCATGACAATGTCACCGTGGGCTCCCATCGCCGTCGCTGTCCTGTCGCCTTTCCTAAGTCTGACAATTACCTCCACCAAAGCGTCTGTGCCTCCGGTGATGGCGTTAACGTGGTATTCCTCAAGCCTAATTGGCTCAACTGCGGAGACGGCTTTCCTTATTGCGTTCATCGCCGCGTCCACTGGCCCTATGCCTGTGGCCGCCTCAGTTAAAAGCTTACCATAAAGATTTAGCCTAACTGAGGCTGTGGGGGTTACGCGGTCTCCTGTTACAACTGTTAGCTCCTCAAGTTTAATTGCCCTTATGCTTGGTAATTCCATAACGGACTCTGCGACTGCTTGGAGGTCGGCGTCGGTGACCCGTTTTCCCTTGTCGCCTAAAGACTTTACGCGCTTAAAAATCTCGTTCAGCTGATCTTCTGAAGGTGAAAGCCCCATTTCTTTCAAGACCGCCAAGATTCCACGTGAGCCGGCGAGTTTTCCAACCCCCAGTCTTCTTGTTCTTCCTACGATTTCGGGCGGTATCGGCTCGTATGTTAGGGGTTCAGCGAGCACAGCGTGCGTGTGTATTCCTGCCTCGTGGACGAAGGCGTTTTCGCCTACGATTGCCTTATTCGGTTGAACAGTGATTCCTGTTAGCCGTGAAGCCAGCAGAGATGTGTCGTACAGCCGTTCGGTTTTGACTCCTGTCTCAACGTTGTAAAGCAGCTTTAATGAAACTACGACCTCTTCTAAGGCTGCGTTTCCAGCTCTTTCTCCGAGACCGTTGATTGTTACGTGGACCTCTTCTGCTCCAGCTTTCAGTGCTGCTATCGAGTTTGCGACCGCCATACCGAAGTCGTCGTGGCAATGCACGCCTAGGTGAGCTTCAGGGAAAGCCTTTTTCAGGTCGGCATAAAACTCGGTTGTCTTTTCAGGCGTCAAGACGCCTACGGTGTCGCACGGAGTAATCCTGTCTGCGCCTGCTGTTATACCTGCATTTACCATGTCTTTGAGGAAAGTCATTTCCGCTCTTGTGGCGTCTTCAAGTCCAAGTTCAACAACTAGTCCACGTGACTTCGCGTACCTAACCATGTCTTTTGTTAGCCTCAGCATGTCCTCTCTTGTCTTTTTGAGCTTATGTTGGATGTGGATGTCTGAGGCTGGGATAACGAGGAAAACCGAGCTCGCCCCACTTCCCTTGACTGCGTCAATATCTTTTTTGACTCCTCGGGCGAAGCTGCAGATTTCAGCCTTAAGCCCTTCTTTTGCTATTAGTCTTATCGCCTCAAGTTCGCCTTCAGATGCAGCTGCAAACCCTGCTTCGATGACGTCTACTCCTAAGCTGTCAAGCTGCTTAGCTAGCGCTATTTTCTTTTCAGTTGTCAAAGAAGCTCCAGGGGTCTGTTCGCCGTCTCTCAAGGTTGTGTCAAAAATTTGGATTCTACGCGGAAAACCGCTGGATAAAGCAATACCCCATTTCAAGTACACCAGAACAAAATCCGACACATACCAACTATAAAAGCCTTTCGATGCCCAAAACCAGATCTATTATCCCAAGACATATGGCACACTCTTAAATTTAGAGTGTGAGAGTGTGCTTGTATGAAGAA
>JAGTQS010000073.1 GCA_018397055.1 Candidatus Bathyarchaeota archaeon
CACCTCCGTCGTGTTATTTTGCACAGCACAAAGAGGCTGAGGGTAGCCCTAAAAAGCTAACCTACAATTGAACGCCACGAAAAAGTTTATCGCTACTGGTGAATTCTGATAAAAAAGCCTTTTATAGAATCCGTAAATAATGATAATTGTAACTATTGCGTTCTTGTATGGTGAGGAAATATTGGAAGATGAACAAATTAAAAAGGTTGCGGAGCTTCGGGAGCTTCTTGAACAGCGAGTAAAAACCATGGAATTAGAGCTTCAAGGCTTACGTGTACTGCTTGATTATATTAATGAGCTGTTGATTGAAAAAAGCTTTAAAAAAGCAGAAGAAATTGCAAAGCCTCCTCAAGTAACTGAGCTGAAGCCTCCTGTTACTCCTACCAAAGAGGAGGCTAGAATTATTCCTTTAAAAACGGATTCTGGCGTGTTGATGGCTAATTTCTATGCTGAGGGCAGTCAAATTAGGATTGTTCCGGAGCCTAATATGAAATTCAATGTGAATACACCTCCATTCAATGCGTTTCTAATTGAAAAAATCTTAGGCAAAATGCAGGAAAGAGATAAGGAACTTGTAAGTCAAGGCAGACTGGTTCCTGAAAAAGCGCTTTCTTACGAAATAAAAAAGGATAACGACGTACTGCAAGAAATTATTATTCGAAACTTGACGACTCAAAGAGAAAGAGAGGTTCGCTCTGCGGCACGATGGACTCTTGAAAAGATGCTTGAGAAACAAAGCCAGCTTGGGACGTCTTAACAAAAAAGATTTCGTGCTGTGGACTCAGTTGCGGGAAAAGCCATCATTCTCAACGAGTCAAAGTACCTCGATTACGTCATCGTCCACATACAGAGAAAGGCAAAAATGATATTTCAAGTTTTACCTTGAAAAGTGTTAACCGTGCAAGAAATGTTCACGTAAATTTGGCTTTCTGCGCTTGGGCAGCTATTATTTTTGGGTATAGAGACGGAATGTTGCTGAGTTGCCGGGTATTATTCCGAACTTCAGCTGGCTTCTTTCTTCGTTGAGGCGTCAAGCGTTATGTAAAGTATGTTGTTTCCTCTAACGAGGATTTCCCCATAATGCGCAAGCATCTGACCGTCATAAAGTTCTGTTGCGCCGTCTAGAATTATGTTCATGTAGCTGTCGCAATGAACCATCGTGCCTTTGTATTCGATGCCGTTTTTTAGGGTTATGATGATTGATGCGTTCATGTGCCTTGTTAACATGTTTAGTGGCTTCTTACTTGGTTCCATAAGCCAATCGCCGAATTAATTGATGTAACACAATTCAAGCTTTCAATATAAAAAGCTTATCGATGAGAGTTCCCAGCATTCTAAGTTCAGGGAAAACTGCACCACGCTGCAACCTTTCGATTAAGGCACATTTATAAGAGATGATTACACCATATTTGGCAGAGAAGAATGTCTATGGAAACTTCCTATCCGACGCCGATCTCTTTCACGATACATACGGAAGTTGCTCCATCATACCTAAGCGACCTACTGGTTTTTATTTACCAAGAATGCGTCCTTCCTTACTATTCACATTTTACGAACGTTGGAAAATGGGTTACTGAAGGAAGAGAAGTACTCACTTTCACCCTTAACGATACGCGAGGTGCCTGGCAAATTGGTGTAGAGATTTCAGCCACAAATCCAATTGAAGTTAAGCTAAGCCCTTATGGAAATCTGCCTCCAAAAATTCTTAACAGATTGAGAGAGGATTTGATTATCTCCATTCAGATGTTTGAGGAGAAAGTCCGCCGAAATACCCTTTATTTTGCATGGGTTCCAGAAAACAGGGTTATTCCAGAAAAAATTGAGAACACGCGTAGGAAGGTTATTCGGCAAATTTTTATGGGAAACATGATATTTTTCTTTCTTATTTCCATTGTTTTAAGCTTTGCAGCTTTTATTATCATTACGGAGGTTCTTGACCTTCCAATAATTTATTTTCCGTTCATAATGGTTCTGTTCCAGTTTATCATAATACTTTTCTCTGATAAAATCATCGGAAGTATGGGAGACTGGTCCATTACACGGTCAAACCCAAATGTCTACATTTTGCAGTACCATATCCCGCCTGAACAAGTTGAAATATTCAGGGACAAGAATATTCGCGATAAGCTTATGCAAATAAAAAGGGCAATTCAGAACAAGGCCTATGCTATGGGAAGGACGGTTGATGCCCAAATTGCTCAAGAAGCGTTTAGCGAACGTGGAATTAGCATCAAGCCGGAGAACATTGTGACGAAAACATTAAACGTTTACAGCATTGTTGAAAGAGCTGCTGCCAGGTTTAAGATGTCGGTGCCAAAAATTCGTCTGTCAAATATCATAGTACCGAATGCTGCTGCAACCGGTCCAAGTCCTAGGTTTGGCTTGGTTCTTATTACCACGGGTTTACTTGTGCAACTTGATGAAGACGAAATTTTTTCAGTCATTGGGCATGAGATGAGTCATGTGAAAAACAGAGACCCTATGGCGTTGTTCATACTTACGTCGGCTGAGTATATTCTTAGGATATACTTTTGGTCGTACATCTACTTCTTTGGATTCTTTTACTTGATGTTCGCTCTTGGCGTCATCTATTTTATTGCTAAGTTTTTCGAAGCTAGGGCAGATCTTGACTCGGCTATTGCAATAGGGCAACCTGTGTTCTTGGCAAATGCTCTTCGAAAGATTGGGTACCGTAAGATTCAGCTCGAGAGGCTGCACTCAAATATAGCAGAAAGCTGGCTTGGATGGAATCCGCATCCGCCGATTTCCTTTAGAGTTGATAGGCTTGAAAGCTTGGATGAACCACAAAACATCAAGCATCCTTTCATAAAGTCAATTAAAGATTGTATAAATGGGCTTTTGGATGAATTAAGGCGAATCTAAGCGTTGAGCTGTTCTTAGTAAGACTTGATAGTTAAGTCGAGTGTTAAGCTTATTATATTCTTGTTGTATGAACTATTGTTGAATTAACATTAAGGAGACTTCATAATGCTGTTTGATGCTGAATTAGGTCGTGAAATGGTTGACCTATCAGGGTTCTGGCATTTTAGAATTGATCCTGGAAATAAAGGTGAAGATGAGAAATGGTTTGAACAAACATCATTTAATGGATGGGATAAAATTTATGCTCCTGCCTCTTGGAATGAGCAGTCTTCTGAATACATGTGGTACATGGGAACGGCGTGGTATGCACGAACATTAAATGCGCCTTTGGGTTGGAGTGACAAATTAGTTTTTGTTGGTTTTGAGGGCGTGAACTACAGAGCTAAGGTTTGGGTGAACGGAATCTTCGTCGGTGAACATGAGGGCGGTTTTACTCCTTTCGCGTTTAGAATTGAAAACGCGTTGAGGTTTGGTGAAAGAAACACGGTTGTTATAATGGTTGATGATACATTAACGAAAAAGACGGTTCCACCTGGTGAAGGAATGAACCAAACTTACTTCGACTTCTTCCATTACGGCGGCATCTACAGAGAAATATACGTGCTTGCAGTATCCAAAATTCACATAAAGGACATATGGGTTCGAACGAACATAAAAGATTCCGACGGCATACTTGACATAGACATTGAGGCTGTTAGTGAATTCGAAAAAGAGCGGTTCTGCAAAATATCCCTAAAGATCTTTGACGAAAACGAACTTGTGGCTGAAAGCCGCGTTAGTTATATGGCATCACCACACATGTCTAAGACGCTTTATCAGAAGATAATATTAAAAAGTGCAAAGTTCTGGAGCCCAGAGTCGCCACACCTATATACGCTTAGAACCAGCATACTCTACGAAGACAAGGAGATAGATAGAAAAGAGACAAGCTTTGGCATCAGAACAGTTAAGGTAGAAAACGGCAAAATATTACTCAATGGACGTCCAATCTTTCTCAAAGGTTGCGGCCGACATGAAGACTTCCCAGTTTTAGGTAAGGCTGTCCACGGCGCAGTTTTGAGGAAGGATTTTGGTTTGATGAAGGAACTTGGCTGTAACTCTTTCCGCACTTCGCATTATCCGTATTCGAGAAGGCACCTTGACTTGGCGGACGAGTATGGGTTCCTCGTGATTCTCGAAATGCCGACTTGCGGTTTCAAAAGGGCCATTGGAAAGTTTGACGAACCGGAAATCGTTGAAAAAGTTAAACGTATGATGCAAGAGGCGATAAGGCGAGATAGGAACCGTCCTTCTGTAATTATGTATAGCTTGTTCAATGAACCGGACAGTGGCTACGAGGATTTCAGATCTCTCCTTCAAGAAGCGAAGGATGCTGCTAAGAATGTTGATCCAACCAGACCGATAACTTTTGTTACTGATAAACACTTGAGCGATGTCTGTCTTGACTTGGCCGATGTTCTCTGTCACAATTTCTATTTTGGTTGGTACACGCTGAGTGGAGATTTAGGAGATGCTGAAAAGAGGCTAAGTGAAACCTTAGACGAGATGCACAAGAAGTTTCCTGACAAACCAATCATTGTTACTGAGTTTGGCGCCGACGCGATTGACGGAATTCATAAGAATCCGCCTGAAATGTGGTCAGAAGAATACCAAGGAGAGCTAATTAAGACTTATTGGAAAGTATTTTTAACTAAGAACTACGTCTTCGGTGGCCACATTTGGAATTTCGCTGACTTCAGAGTTGGTCAAAGCACTTGGAGAACGACGCTTAATCGAAAAGGGATCTTTACAAGAACCCGTGATCCAAAAAGCGCAGTTAAGACCGTTAAGGAACTTTTTATGAATACACCTACATATCGGTAGTACTGCTGGCATTAACTTGATGTACGAAGTGTTTCCTTTGCCCAGTATTTTGTCTATAATTAAATGGAATCGCTGTCAACCGGCGTTGGTGTTATCCTAACAGTCAATTGGCGCTGCAGCTAATAGTTCCCATTGTCCAACCCAGTCTAAACCTTGGTCTTCAATTGTGTATTGCGGCTCAATTATTATCCATCTTCCAGACCTTAGCCCCATGCTTGTAAGGCTTGAATAATACCAGTAATCATAGTCTTCACCTGACTCGTCTTGGCCTAAATCGTTTAGATGGACGAGAACCATGCAGTGGTATTGAGTCTCTCCGCCAGAGGGTTGATAGCTGAAGACGCCAATCGCAGAGTCTATGCCTACTGCTTCAAAAAGTGCGGCTGCCAGTATAGAGAAGTCATCGCAGTCGCCAGATTTGAAACTTAGAGTTTCGGGTGGAGCCAAGTAGACGTTGTCAAAGTCGTATT
This sequence comes from Candidatus Bathyarchaeota archaeon, assembly GCA_018397055.1. Taxonomy (GTDB): domain Archaea; phylum Thermoproteota; class Bathyarchaeia; order Bathyarchaeales; family DTEX01; genus JAGTRI01. The sequence goes on from JAGTQS010000073.1 coordinate 5,217, forward strand.
CGTAATGAATGTTTCGGCTGATGAAATCTAGGATTCTCCTGATTCTTTCCGTTGTGGAATGGTCCGTGTTTACCTGTATTAGGTTAATAACGGCGTCCATGATTTCCTCGGCCATATCGTAGCTGTGTTGTTCTACGTAACTGTAGAAACTGTTTTCAAGCGAAGTCCACTGAATAAGGCCTAAACTATGTAGGGCCAAGTTGGCGGCAAACTGCATGTCTTGGGTTCTAGTCCACCATCTTTGTGGGCCATATTGTGTTCTCAGAGCATCGTAATATTGCGCTAGGCTGCTGCCCATTCTTAAGGTTGTTTCAATTTCATAGTCTTCCCAGAGACTGTCGTATTCATTCATGAGATCTTCATAATTTTCGAGGGCCAAAGTGTATTCAAAGTCAAGGTCCAAATATTCACTCCATAATTCGTCGTAATCTTCCTGAAGCGAGTCATATTGGGTACTTAAAAGTGTATAATCAAGTTGCAGTTCATCATAGGCATCGTTCAAGTCTGAATAGTCGCTTTGAAGATCAGAGTAGGCGTTCCTAAGGATGTTATATTTCCCGTTTAATTCAATACAACTTCCCTGAAGCTGTATGTAGAGTGCGAATAATGCTCCTGAAAAAACAATTAACACAACGATTGCAGCAACATAACTTTTTTGCTCCATTACCTCTTTCACCTTGTTTACCAATTAGTCGTCTTTGGATATATGCCTTTATCGAAGCCATCAAAGAAAAAATCAATGTCATTTCAATATTTTTTCCTGTAATAGTCAACAAACGAACGATGTTTAGGTGTAAGTTGCCGAGGGGGAGGGCTATATATAGTCCAGTCAGCTTTTTTGACCATCCGCTCTTTTTCATTATTGGATTAAAAGAGTTAATTGAGAACGAGTGCGATAAGATCCATTAGAACCCGATGAATTTCTGGGTTTCCGATCCTGTAAAGTCAACTTTTTAACGTTACATTTTTCTGTTGGTGGGCTTATGTTTGTTTGCGTGGCGGTGTTATGAGGCTTTCTTCTGACATTAGAGGGGTCTTTAGAAGGCTTTTCAAGAAGGGGTTAACGGTGACCCGTATTGCAGAGCTTTTCGATATAACGAGGCAGACTGTGTATAGGTGGCTTAGACGGGGCA
>JAGTQS010000074.1:0-1089 GCA_018397055.1 Candidatus Bathyarchaeota archaeon
ATAGAGGTACTCCCGAACGGTTACACTTGCTACGGGGCAATTTTTCGTTACGAACAGATTGGAAAACATAAACATCACGCTAGACTGTCGCACGATATGTATTTAATTCTTTTATTCTTATTAAGCTAAATAAACTTAATATGGTAAGGTGTTGAGATGTTTTCGTTGAGAGTGCATATAGCTCCGGTTGGCTTTGAAGTGGACCGAATCGTACTTCCGCTGATTAGACTCAAGGCGGATAAGATTTGGTTAATCACTGAAAAAAATCCAGAGGTGGATTCAGCAAAACCTTATCTGGATAAAGTGAAGGACGAACTGGATAAACACAAAATTCAATACGTCGTTGAGAAGTGCGGTATCCGGGACATGTTCGATATTCTAAAGACCTACCGAAGAATTATCGAGGAAGAACATAAACACCAGATATTCATAAACGTGTCAACCGGAACAAAAATCGAGGCCATCGCTGGCATGATGGCGTGTATGATGTTTAAGAAAGATCAGCGCCACATCAGCCCGTATTATGTCGAACCCGAGGACTATAATGTAAAACCAACGCAGGGCCAGCCGTTGTCAGTTGGTTGCAAGGAAATTTTTCCGTTGCCGGATTATAAGATCGAAAAACCGGACGAGAGATTAATACACACCCTTGTTATAATAAGCGAAAAAGGAAAAATCAGCAAGAAAGAATTGATTCAAGATTGTATAAATGAAAATTTGATCAGTGTAAAAAGCGACGCCCGAAATCCAGAGGTAGCAAAATATTCTGCGCTCAACAAGAACCTAATCAATCCGTTGTTATCATGGCGTTTCATAGAAGTGATGGGCGTTGGGCGTCGAAGCAGAATAAAGATTACTGAAGAAGGGCAGAATGTTTTGAAGTTTCTTGCTTAGTGTGCAGTTCATTTCCGCGGCAATTTCCAGCTTCCAGAGGCATTTTCGTGTCCCGGGACAAGAAAGTGAGTCATGGTGCACTAAAAAATTAATCCACTGCTGGCTGCACTAGCCAGCATGAAAACGCACGCGATAATTTTTGGGAACTCGCAGTACATGCGGGAGTTGGGGGATAGTTCTATTCAGTTAGTCGTT
>JAGTQS010000074.1:1148-5035 GCA_018397055.1 Candidatus Bathyarchaeota archaeon
GATAAGCTCGTACAAGGAATACCTTTCAGCAGTCAAAAAGGTTTTCAGTGAGTGCTATCGGGTTCTTGAAGACGGCCGCTATTGCTGTGTAAACATTTCTGACATTATTTCGGACAAGCACAAGTACCCTATTCCTGCGCATTACGTTTCCTTGCTTGAAGAAATCGGCTTTACCTACCGCGACGATGTTATTTGGAAGAAGCCGGAAGGCGTTGGAGCTAACGGCGCTGGCGGAGCAGCCAAGAGGTTCGGGGTTTTCATTCAGAACCCTTATCCGATGTACTATCACCCAAACAACGTTTACGAGCACATTCTCATTTTCAGGAAGGGCAAGTTCGACTACAAGAAGGTAACCGCGAAGAAAACCGATCAGGCTCGTTTTGACATTGCACAAGCCAAGGACTATTTATCGTGCGACGTTTGGGAGTTCACCCCACAGCAAAAGAACCAATATAACGAGCTTGACCACCCGGCCATGTTCCCGGATGTCTTGCCTGAGACGCTTATTCAGTTGTTCACTTACCGCGAGGAAACTGTTCTTGATCCGTTTCTTGGTTCGGGCACCACCACGAAAGCAGCCAGAAAGCTCGAGCGGAGGTCTGTCGGGTATGAGGTCAACCCGAATTACTTGAGCGTCATGCAGAAGCGAATCGGCTTTTCGGACGATTCGGCTGACGTGGAAGTGGTGTTCCGAGATTCAAGACCGAAAAACATTTTAGAGGAGGTAATATGAAAAAACAAAATTGGTTGATGGCAGGCTTTGTCCTGCTGGCGATGATGGGCCTTGTAGCAGCCGACGCGCTGACCATTCCACCCGACCAGCCTATTTGCCGCTTGTACGGCATGATCCAGGTCTTGGGAACGGTTGCGGGCGTGATAGTAGCGGCTTATGCGGGCTTTATCCTGACCAGCAGCAACGAGATAAACGAGAGGAACAACAGCAAAATGCTCCTTACTGGAGTGGTGCTCGGCCTGATAATAATCTGGATCGCGCCCTTGATAGTAAAAAATCTAGTGGGAGCAGCCAACGTTTGCGGGTGGTAACACGTGCTTGACCTCTCGCAAATCACTGACTTTCTCAAAGGCCTAGCCGCCGTTTCCTCAGTCCTCATCCTCTCATATGGCGGCTTCACTCTCATGACGTCCCAGAACCCGAACACGCGCAATGAATGGAAAGAGATAGTCGTCGGAGTGATGATTGGCCTATCTCTTCTCTTTCTCGCTCCATTGATTGCTCAAACACTTAGCGGAGGGAATTATTGTGCTTAAACTCGTCTGGCTTTTGTTGCTTGCACCGATGGTTTTTGCGATTCCATCCTGCCCGAGCTATCCGTACAAGGATTATGTTTGGGACTACCAATATTCTAGCCCGCAAAGGCCGCCTGACATGCTCCTGAACAACTGCAACGCCTTGAATTTGAGCGACAAAAGCGTCTGCAACCTCACAGGCCTAAACGACAGCAACAAAAAGCAGCTGATAAGCGACGCGATGGTTCGGAACAATGGCTATCCAGAGCACGATAACGCCAAGAGCTGGAATTACGCCCTGACTTTCAGCAAATACCAGCCAGATAACACGAGCGTATCAAACAGCGGTTCAATTCGAGACGCTTGGATAAAGATAATTACCCTAAGCCCTAGCGCCATAGAGAATTCGACTTTATGGGTTAGCAGTTCTGGAGAGCTTTACTCTCAATTCGCTTTTTCCTTCGTCGTTCCAAAACAGACTTTTTCAGGAGATTGCAGAACTGATTACAACATCTGCGGCTATGACTACTCCCTAACCGATTATCTGAACAACCAGCAGATAGGAACAACCAAGAAATCGAATTTTACAGCGTCAGGCGGCCATAACTCCTCTCAACTTTTCACTTCAAAGCTCAACATCAGATTGGAATACCTTATTCACCATTACCACTTGGTACGGCATTGTGGGAGATTCAGCTGTTGGTACACCTGCGATTATTACAAGACGGACGATAAGAAAACCACTCTGCAAATTCAGGACTCGAAACAAGCACGCGAATACTCCTTCATAGATTTTCCCAACGCAATAATAGACGAAAACACTTCCGAGTACACCAAAGGCTGGTTTTTCATTGCCTCGAACGAGGACTACAACAAAATCCGTTTCTTGGCCGGCAATTCGGAAATAACCCTTCAAAGCCGAGAGTACAAATTCAGGATAGAAAATACTCCCTACAATTCCCTAGTCGTTGAATCTTCTGTCAAACCCGTAAAAATAACCACGAAAAACATAGGCGTTCTGGATAGGGAAACAGGCGTTTTGAACGGTCAAGCGTTCGAGGACTATCTGAAACACGGAGAACCGTTTCTCTATTACATACTTCACGACCTTTTCGGAATAAACGTATCCGCTCTACCGATTCAATTCAAGTATGATCGGATAAACTTTCTGGCTCCTGCCGCTGCAACCAATTGCACGCTTGAAGTCTACTCGCATTTTGAAACCGACAACTACTCGAACCTGTGCAAAAACCCGAACCAGCAACCGAAAATAAACCTCTCAATAGAAAACATCAGCAACAGCTCGTTTATCGTTAAAGCCGTTTTCTACGACGAGCTCAGTAATGTTTCGCTTCAAGACAAGAAAATCAACCTAACCTATGGAAACAGTTCTCAAATCCTAGTAACTGACGCTCAAGGTTCGGTTACAGCTCAGTTCAACAAAACAAACGCAAATAAGGTTCTGGCAGAGTTCATAACCGATTTTGAAACCAAGAGCACAAGCGCCGAGATTCTGCTTCCGGTTCAGTTTGCGCTTGATTATGCCACCGCGCTTTATTTGGTTGGTCTGGCAGTGGCAGCTTATCTCAGCTACTTGTTTCTGAGGGGGTTTTACAAATGAGGCTTGTTTTTCTCCTAGTTGTTTTCATTGCCTTTGCTGGTCTTTCTCATGCCTCGAACTTCACAATTACGAATAGTACCTGCAACGGAGGCGGGGATTTGCTTGCTACTTTAACCAACTTGCCAGGCTGTATTGTGGAGTCGTTTTTCAGTACGATGACTTCCGGTTTTGCGTATACGATTGACCAGTTGCTCACAACTTCATTCAATTTCATAGCCGCAGCTCCTGATTTGCATTGGTTTTGCACGCCTTACAACAACGTGATGGCGATAATTGAATCGCTTTACACGCTGGCGTTCATGGGTTTGGGTTTATTTTATATTTTCAGGTCAACGGACGTGGAAGGGCGATTAGCCGCCAAAGAATGGCTGAAGAACATTTTTTTCATGATCCTGGCGCTTTCCTTCTCATTCCAGATATTCGGCATGATGATTTCTGTCAATTCATACCTGACTTCGTTCCTTTCCTATGCAACTCAAGACGTTTTCAATCCCTCAACGGCTTTCGGCTCGTTGATTTTCGCGTTTATCATTCTCACGACCGCGGTTTTTGTTTTGTTGCTCGCTTTCCTGACTTTGCTTGCTCGTTATTTGTTGATTCCTTTCCTGCTTTTACTGTTCCCGATCTCGATTTTCCTATACTTTATTCCCTTCACCAAAGAATGGGGTTCGACTTTCCTCAGGTTAATCGTTTCGGTAGTATTCATGACTGCGCTCGATGCCCTGCTCGTAATGGCGTTGTCTCTTTTGTTCAGCACTCCGGATCCAAATCTTGCTTCGAGTTTTGTTAGAGGAATGGCGATTATTCTGGGCTTTTCGTTGATCGGTTTTCTCAATGCTTTCCTGTTCATAACGTCGTTATTCTCTCTGGTTGGTACGGCTACGAAGTCTCTTGGCCCAATAGGATACCTCGTAGCTGGCGTTATTGGAAAGGTGATTCTCTAATGGGCTACGATATTCCAGACAAAGTTAAGTACAAGGAAAAAATCTTCATGAACTTGGATATGAAACAGCTGGGC
>JAGTQS010000074.1:5042-6344 GCA_018397055.1 Candidatus Bathyarchaeota archaeon
TGGTTTTTGCTTTGTTGGCGTGGATTTCCTATAATCTGCCGCTGCAAAATGAGGCAAAGCTTGTTCTGCCAACGTTCGCCATTTTGCTAGGCCTTGGATTCGTGTTTCTCGACCTTGAAAAGGTTGTTTTGGAGCGGTTTTCTTATCTTCGCAATGTTCGCATGGGCGGGGCCTTAGATAAGAAAGTGCGCAGTTTTGTAGGAGTGAAGAAAATCGAGAGTGATACGATTTATCTTGAAAACGGAGGTATGCGAGCTGTTCTCTTAGTCAAGCCAGTTAATTTCGAGTTGATGGATGAGGGCAAACAGAAATCAATCATAATGAACTACCGCGATTTCCTGAACCAGCTATCGCATCCGATTCAGGTAGTCATTAGAACGGTTAACGTGAGCTTGGCTGATTATTTCAGCGACCACGAAGCTAAAATACTGAAAACCAAAGACGAGAACCTCATTGGTTTATACAATGATTTCAGGATTTATGAAGAAAAGTTTCTGAAAGATCACTTCATAAAAGAGCGGCTTTACTATGTCGTTATCCCAATAAGCCCTTTTGAAAACGGCTCTATAAGCACGAAGCTAACTCATGCAGAAAAGCAGAAAGAAAGCCTTCTGAAACGGCTTGATGAACGAGCGAGAATAGTCCAGCTCAAGCTCGGCAACTGCGGGTTAACCAGCTACCGCCTCAACTCTAACCAGCTCGTTTCCTTGGTTATGTCCTACTTTGAGGGCTATGTTGAAGTAAGCGAAGATTATCTCTGGAGGATTACCGTCTGCCAGTCGTTCTTTAAGGAGCGTGAGAAGCATGCCTGAAAAAGAAGAGGAAACAATAATCGAGCACCGCAAGCCGCAGCTGCTTACTCCTGAAGAAGTAGACCACTTGGTAGAACAAAAACTCAACAAAGACAAGCCTAGAAAGAGCTGGCGCTTATTTCCGCAACTTTTGCCGAAAAATGGAACACGCATTGTGCAGCCAGAAGAAATGTTTTCCTATCTGATAACTCCTTCATACCTTGAAATCAAGCCGAATTATGCTAGGATAAATGAGACGTATCATCGCGTTATTCAAGCTTCAGGCTATCCTCGCAAAGTCGAAGATGGCTGGCTTCAGGCATTTCTCAACAAAAACGAGAATTACGATATATCTATCCACATTCAGCCCTCGTTAATCGAGGAAACTTTGGCCTTTTTGCATAACCAAATAATCAGGCAGACAACAGATCTGATAGCGAGCACCGCAAAAGGAACTCCAAACCCTTCATTGGAGATAAAACTCGCTGACACCAAGCGAATTTATGACGCG
>JAGTQS010000009.1:0-1722 GCA_018397055.1 Candidatus Bathyarchaeota archaeon
ACACCCGCACAAGTATATTTCAGAGATGTGCCAAATGTCCTGGGATAACACACGAAACAATATTGCATCATAAGGCATTATTTTATTCTTGGTGGAAATTTTAGCCCTTTATCTCTAAGTATACGGATTATGGAAGCTCTGTTGGAAAGGAACATGATTTCAGAGCTTAACCTTTTTACATGTTAATCTTGGGCTAGAAAATCTGCCACTTGACTTAAGGTGCCCTCAGCTGCAACGCTGTAACTGTCGTCGCTGACAGAGACGCTGTATAACTCGATATACGTTATGTGAGCGGGCCACCAATAGTTTGAATAGGTTTGAAGCTCAGACTGGGCAGGCTTCGAGTCAATCGTATACCATGAAGACGTGAGGTAATTACCCGCAGGGTCAATGACGCATACTTCACCTCCTTGAACGGGAAGAATGACGGCTAAGTGTGCTTCGCCATCGGAGAATTCTATGCGCGCCAGATAGAGGCTATATTCTGTGCCATGAACGTATTTCATGTAGTACTTAATCATGGCATATGTCAGTACTGCCTGATCGTCGCAGTCTCCCTGTTTAATCTCAAGCGTAAGACTTGGCGTCTGAACATAGTTTCTGTACTCAGTAATAGTGAACTCAGTGATGTAATCAAAGCCGTCAAAATTTATGTACCAATACGTAGACGGATACGGCATATCGACGTCTTGAACATAGTCGATGTTCGAAACGATGTAATCATAAATTTTCTCTTCGGAAGACCACAAATCAGTCGAGTGACCAGTAACAGACAAAACAGTAGAACCAGTTTTACAGACCTCAGCATCATTCAAAGTGCGGGTAAACGCGTCAGGAATGCAAGAGTAAGAGTAGAGTAGATCATAAAGTTCTGTGACATTTTCGCTTAGACTCATATAATACGAAGAGATGTCTAGGTAATCTTGGCTTAATTCGTCATATTCGTCATCCATATGGCTATGAGTTGACCTATAATCATTGTACGCCGCGTCAAGAAGAGTTAATTGTGATTGAAGATCAAATTTTTCATCTTTCAATGCATCCACTTGATTTTGTAAAGATGTTTTCTCCTCTGTAAGGTCAGCAACACTATTTTCCAACTCAACATTCTCAAGTGTTAAAGCTGTAATTTGGCTTTGAAGAAAATAATAGACACCGATGTTCGATGCAGCAAGCAAGACAATTAAAGCCAAAGTTACAACCGAGGTACGTCCACTCTTTTCTTTTTCACTATTTTGAAATTCCATACCAATTCACAACAAGTATTATCATAAAGAAAATTTATAACATTTATTCAAAAAATTTGTAAAAAACACCTGAATCCACAGCTCCACATTGATTCCACAGCACCTATATAAAGAAAAAATTTTTCATTTGCACGGAGCAACCACGAAACAGGGCGGATGGTCAGGAAAGCTGACCCGACTATATATACTCCCCCTCCCCCCTCAACAACACACAAAAACATGTGCATAAAACACAAGAAAAACCCCATAAACAACCGATTTTCCGTTAAAAAGATTCGGGTATAATTTTGAGTAACAAATATATTTGAGACTTTACTCTTGTCTTTTTGGTGATTCAATGAGCGCAGCTAAGTTACACATTTCAATGATAGGAACTTTAGCTGCGATAATTGGACTTTCCACATTGTTTCTGACAATCATCCTATCACTATTTGACGCCTTAAGCCTCACAACCCAGCTTCTCGTCTTTTCCTCA
>JAGTQS010000009.1:1734-7723 GCA_018397055.1 Candidatus Bathyarchaeota archaeon
CAATGGCTAATTGCGCCCTACTTGATCGACATGATGTACCGTGTTAGAAAAGTCTCCAGAACAGAAGAACCAGAGCTATACAGCATACTCGACAGAATAAGCCAGAAAAGCCGCATGAAAACGCCTGAACTTGTAATTGCCCGAATCCCCATACCCAACGCCTTTGCTTACGGCTCTCCGCTTACAGGAAACCGCATCGCAGTGACAAGTGGACTGCTGAACACTCTTGACGCCGAAGAAGTCGAAGCCGTAATCGGCCACGAGCTGGGGCACCTGAAAAACCGCGATGTCCAAGTGATGATGTTTGTATCCATTCTTCCAGCAATCTTCTATTACATCGGATACTCAATGATGTGGTCCTCCATGTACAGCAGAAGAAACGAAAGAGAACAGGGAAGCTCCCTCGCAATAATCGGCTTCCTAAGCATAATGCTTTACTGGGTGCTGACGTTCTTTTCGCTTTACCTCAGCCGCCTAAGAGAATACTATGCAGACAGACACAGCGCGACAACAGTTGACGACGGCGCCAGAAAGCTGTCTGAGGGCCTAGTTAAAATAACAGAATGGACTGAAAGAACCCGGAGACAATATCCAGCAACGTACAGCATGAGTTCCCTAAAAACCCTCTTCATATCTGACCCTGACAGCGCAGGAAGAGACCTAAGAGAAGTCTACCACACAAGCATCTGGAGAAGCGACCAAGACCTAGTGGCAAAACACTTAAGCCGAAAAGTAACAACAGAAGAGCAGCTTGCTGAACTCTTCTCGACTCATCCAAACCTCGTGAAAAGACTTAGAGCACTACAAGAACTGCAGTAACTACACAAGAAAGGCAAAAACAGCCACCACTCTATTTTTTTCACTGCAAGCATTAAAAAGACTTAAGACCAAAGAATAAGAGACTTATGACAAAGAGGAAACAGCATTGAGCCTAGATATAGCATTCGAAGTTCCAACATGGGACAAGATCTACGACATGCTACTGAACCTCGCTGAAAAAATAATGAACGACAAATTTAAACCCGAAATTATCGTCGGCATATCTCGAGGAGGGTGGCCACCAGCAAGGGTTATGCTGGACCTGCTAGGCGACGCGAAACTTGCAAACGTTTCAGTTGAATTCTATAGAGGAATAGCGGATGCAATAGACGAGCCGATCCTCACTCAACCTGTCTCGATACCAGTCGAAGGCTGCAACGTTTTATTATTCGACGACGTTGCTGACACAGGAAAAAGCCTGAGACTGGCAAAAAACCATCTTCAATCAAAGCGTGCAAGAATTGTTAAGACAGCAACCATCTATTATAAGCCTTGGAGTATACTTGTGCCAGACTACTATGAGGAAAAGACGAGAAGCTGGATTGTCTTTCCATGGGAACGCAAAGAAACCATCAGGTGCCTAATAGAAAACTGCAGAAAAGAGGGAATTTCCATCGAGAAAGCGAAGAACAGACTTGCCGACGGAGGAATGGAAAGGCGGCTCATCGACCGTTTCATTAACGAGGTAATAAAGGAAGAACATGGATGATAAAGCGAGCAATTAATGGAAAACACATCATTCTCAAAGGTTTCAAAAACGTAAAAATCGAAAATCTACAAACACTTTTTGATCTTCTAAAAAACCAAAACAAAAATTATTGCATTCAGCTGTTCAACGCGCAGCTGATTGCTGGATTTGACCATCTATATTTTGCGTGTCTAAACGCCTTAAAGGCCTTCGAAGAAGACAAAAACATTTCCAAAGACTTAGCTGTTGAAATACTTCTCTACGCGTCAGGGCAACATCAAATAAACAAAGCCATTCAAATGTTAGGCGTGACACCAGAAACTAAAGATATCGCCATGTTAATTGTGTCTGAAACACCTGAGGCCTCTTTGCAGGCTCTGGAAAAAATCGAGCAGCTGCTTAAAGGCGAACAATGTGACCGAATACTTCGCATAACAAAAAAGAAGGTGCAAAACATAAAATCCGCATTAAACATCAAAGAAGCCGAATTAAGGGCAGCCAAGAGAGAATCAGAGGAACAAGCAATAACGGACCTCTTAATTGAACGTGCCGCTCTGCTAGCTACGCAAGCATAATCAAGGTTTCTCCTTCGCAACCGAGAGAACGTCATCAGGCTTAATAACGGAAACTCCTGTTAACCCGCCGACAATCTCAACTAAGACAATCCTGTCTGGCCTATGTAAATCCACTTTCCTGTCTATTCCCTCTGCAACGGCTTCAATGACTTCCTTTGAAGAAAGACTTGTATGCCTTTTTTCCACAGTAACCCTGAATGTTTCGCTCTCGCCGATACGTGCAGAAAGCTCAAGACTTGCTTTCTTAATAATCTCAAGCCTTGTTGGCACCACAACCTCGATGGGAGCAACCCGAAGAATATACCGAAATTCCTGAGGCCGTTCCTTAAGCAATCTCCTAAGTTCTGCAATTGCTTTGAATGGTTCGAGCTTGGTTTTTGCCACAAGCAATCCGCTAACCTCTGACTTTTCAACCACAAGCTCCCGGTCGCCAATTTTACCAAGTAAAAACCAGATTTCTGTGCATGCGTCACTTTCACGCATCCGCGGGCACGAAACAAGTAAATTGAAGTCTCTAATCACCCGTCTTGACCCTCACGTCAATAATACTGTAAACAAGCCCTTATCAATCTATACTATTCCAAAAACCAGAAAAACACTTGAACACCTAAAAATCTGTTAAACGTCTCTGTTTCTCAGGCTTTTCACTGAATCCCGAGACCTTAACCCCTGCTCTTCTAATCTCCAAATTCGTCTCGCCAATTAGCCTCTGAAAAAGTTCCTCAACCGATTTCCTAAAAAGTTCTAAATGCGAAACTGGGCTTTCAAAGGTTTTGGAGCGAGAACGAACGTTCATGTCTTTCAAAACTGCAATTGCTGAAACAGTTTTGAACTCTAACCCCTTTTGTTTAAGACTCGTATAAATGTCTTCACACAGGGCTCCGACACTTCTCATTATGGTGGCAATGTCTCGCGTATCTTCTTTCAAAGTAGAAATCCTACTCATAGACTGTGCCTTCCCTTTTTCCAAGACAGGAGAATCATCTTCTCCAAGTGCAGCGTAATGAAAATAGGTTCCCAAAGTTTGCCCAAATGTTGCAATTAGTTTTTGAACATCGAACCTTGAGAGGTCACCTATCGTCTTTATCCCTAACGTTTCCATCTTCTCACTTGTCTTTTTTCCAACACCAAGCAAGCGGTCAACTGGAAGAGGAGCGAGAAAACTTTGAGTCTGCTGGGGCGTGACCACTGTCAACCCGTTTGGTTTCCTGAAACCTGCAGCGATCTTAGCAACCAATTTATTCGGTCCGACACCAATTGAAACGGTTATTTTCTCACGGAGTTTGACTTCATCCATAATTCTCTGAGCAAGCTTCCCCGCCTCTTCAAAACTTCCATTTACTCTTTCAGTGACATCCAAATACGCCTCGTCGATTCCAACCTGCTCAAAAGAGTCAGCGTAGTGTCTTAAAATTGACATAATGTTGTTTGAGACTTCTTCATAAAATAGACGGTCCACAGAAAGAAAGACAGCATCGACCTCGGCGAGTTTCCTTTTAGCCAAAAAAATGGGCATTCCAGATTTTACGCCATATTTACGGGCAACATAATTCGCTGTGCTTACAGCTCCACTGTCTTCGGTGCGGCCTGAATAGACGCATACAACAACAGGCCGATCTTTAAGCGACGGATTTCTTCTCTCTTCACACTGGGCGAAAAAATAGTCGAAATCAACCAACATTACTATTCTTGATCGCAAACCTTTTTCTCCAAATGGCACATCTAAAAATAATTTTCAACAATTCGCCTTAAGAGCTTATTACAGATGTAATTGCCTGTTAGAAAAATGAAGGAGAAGTGGTCAGTGATGTAACTACGTGTCACAGCCTAAGCTCCACGCCGTCGCCACACATCATCCCAAATTACCTAATATTCAAGAATTATTTATTTGTTCCCTAGCTCTGGACTGGAAACCAAATAAATTTATTAGTCCGCGTTCCTCATTCTAAAAGAGCTTCTAGAGGCGAACAGAAATCAGAGTTGCCGTAATCGACTTGGCGAGGTGCAAATCGAAACGTTGCAGCAGAGAGTGTTATCGATTTTGTCCACAAGTTAGAAGCAACGTTGAAGCAGTACGGTTCGAAGGAAACACACCTGTCATTTCAGAAATTCTATGCGTCGGCTGTGGAATCTGCGTCAAGAAATGTCCATATAATGCAATATCAATCGTCAACGTTCCAGACGAGCTTCAAAAAGACTGCAGTCACAGATTTGGACCAAACACCTTTAAACTCTTCCGAATACCAGTTCCATCCTCTGGGAACGTTCTTGGGCTAATTGGAAAAAACGGCATTGGAAAGTCAACCGTACTAAAGATTTTGGCAGGAGAAATAAAACCTAACCTCGGAGAGTTTTCGAATCCACCAGATTGGCCTGAAATAATTAAGTTCTTTCGAGGTTCAACACTTCAGACATACTTTCAAAGAATGAGTGAAGGAAAACTTAGGGTTGTTCATAAGCCACAATACGTTGACAAAATCCCGAAAGTGACAAGTGGCAAAGTCAACGACTTACTTGAAAAAGTCGACGAAAGAGGAAAACTTGCTGAAATCTCCAAGACCCTTCAGCTCGAACCATTCTTAGACCGCGAGATAAGCGTTCTCAGCGGCGGCGAACTGCAAAGGGTAGCCATCGCAGCTACGATATGTCGAGAGGCTGACGTATACCTTTTTGACGAACCGTCAAGCTATTTGGATGTAAAACAAAGAATTGAGGTTGCAAAGGCAATAAGAAGCCTAAAGCAGGGAGAAAAAATGATTGTTTTGGCAGAGCACGACCTTGCAGTCCTTGATTATCTCTCAGACTACATTTGCGTCTTATACGGCGAACCAGGTGTCTACGGAATTGTCTCACACGTCCACGGCGTCAGAACCGGGATTAACCTTTACCTTGAAGGATTCATACCTGACGAAAATATGAGATTCAGAAAAGAACCCATAATATTCCACGTTAAACCTCCTCCAACAGGCTTGTCCACAGCAGCACAATTGGTCAAATGGGGCAGCATAACAAAGAACTATGAAGGATTCTCGTTAAAAGCTGAACCAGGCGAGGCTAGACAAGGCGAAGTTGTTGGAATAGTTGGTTCCAACGGGATTGGAAAAACAACTTTTATAAAGATCTTGGCTGGAATGGAAAAGCCAGATTCAGGAGACCAGCTGACAACAGGTCTATTAGAGGTTAGCTACAAGCCGCAATACATCTCTTCGGATTTCGATGGGACAATAGAAGACCTGTTAAAGGCTGTTGCAAAACAAGAATACTCCTCTGGATGGTATCAAAGCGAAATCATGACGCCATTAAATTTGGCTCCTCTTTTAGACCGGCAGGTTAAGGAGCTCAGCGGTGGCGAATTGCAAAGGGTAGCCATCGCGGCATGCCTTTCAAGAAAAGCTGACGTTTACCTGCTGGATGAACCAAGTGCCTATCTGGATGTTGAGGAGAGATTGATTGTTGCACGGACAATTAGGCGAATCGTTGATGGAAGAAACGTAACAGCGTTCGTTGTGGAGCACGACGTTGTGGCGCAAGACTTCATCGCTGACAGGCTTATGGTTTTCACAGGTGAACCGGGAAAAAGAGGCTTAGCGAAAACGCCTACGAACCTTTTAGACGGGATGAACATGTTTCTTAAAGAGATGGGAATAACCTTCAGGAGAGACCCGGATACAAAAAGGCCGAGAGTTAACAAGGAAGGCTCGCAACTTGACATAATCCAGAAAGAAACAAACCAATATTACTACATAAAATAGGAATTTCTAGACATTATTTTTAGGAAAAACAAAAAAGGCAGTAAAGCCCTATTAGGGTCTAAGTCTAATACGGAAACTTGATGGTTGGAAGTGACTAGGTTGAAAGCCGTAAAAACGCCGATTGTAATCGTGAACTTTAAAACAACCAAATTTTT
>JAGTQS010000009.1:7740-26724 GCA_018397055.1 Candidatus Bathyarchaeota archaeon
TTGATCTCGCGAAGTCTGCTGAAAAGGTTAACAGCGAAACAGGAGTATGCTTCGCCGTGGCTCCTCAATTTGTCGACATCTTTCCAATAGTCAACTCGGTGGAAATACCTGTCTTCGCTCAGCACATTGACCCTTACAAGCCTGGAAGCTACACAGGCCACGTTCTACCTGAGGCCGTAAAAGAAGCAGGAGCCTCCGGCACATTGATTAACCATTCTGAGAGGCGGCTGAAACTTGCTGAGATTGACGAAGCCGTTACAAGGGCGCGTGAAGTTGGACTAACCACGGTCGTCTGCACAAATAACACCGCCGTTAGTGCAGCAGCAGCAGCCTTGCGGCCTGATATGATCGCAGTTGAGCCTCCTGAGCTGATTGGCACCGGGATTCCAGTTTCAAAGTCAAAGCCAGAGGTCGTCACGGGAACAGTTGAATCCGTGAAAAGGGTTAACCGAGACGTTGTTGTCCTTTGCGGAGCAGGAATAACGAACAGTGAGGATGTTGCTGCAGCAATAAGGCTGGGCACAGAAGGAGTCTTAGTCGCAAGTGGCATAGTTAAGGCGAAAGACCCGTACAAAGTCATGTTGGAATTCGCACAAGCAATGGCAGAACACTAAATTTCTCCTTTGACTGCTTGAAAATTCGGTAAATAGTAAAATTTTAATATTTATTTGTCGTCTAAAAATTTGGTTGTTTTGAAGCCTATTATTGCGTGTTGTGGATTAACTTGTTCTCTCTGCGAAGCCTATTTGGCAACTCAGAAGAACAGCGATGAAGAACGAAAAAAGATTGCTGAAAAATGGTCCAAAGTTCTTAATACTGAAATCAAACCTGAGCAGATTAACTGCGACGGCTGCCTGTCAAATGGAAGACTGTTCTTGTATTGCCAAACTTGTGAAAAAAGAAAATGCTGCATGGATAAAAAATTAAAGAACTGCGCCTATTGCGACGACTATCCCTGCAATAAACTTGAAGGTGTATTTAAGAACGCTCCGTACGCCAAAACAACGCTTGACAAAATAAGAGCAAAATTGGCTTAAGAGAATAATTGCACAGAATCAAAATTCAAATCTGCAAAGGTTATTATTACCAAGCGAGACATAAATAGTTTGCAAAAGGGCAGATGAATTTGCTAACAAAGTTAAAGAAGACCGTTGAGTCACTGCTTAAAGCAGAAGCAGCAACAGCCCACAGAGCTGGTCTTACGCCAAACATGATTAGCGGTATAGGCGTCGTTCTCGGGCTGGCCTCAGGAATAATCTACTGGCAAGCTGGTCAGCTTATAACAAATCAAGAAAAATACCTGTATTATATCGTTCTTGCAGTCGTTCTGCTTCTCGCATCTGGATACTGCGACGCCTTGGACGGCGCACTTGCAAGGTTGCATGGTGAAACAACAGTTGCGGGAGGCTTCATTGACTCGCTGCTTGACCGGTACGTTGATGCTGCGGTTTATTGCGGTCTGATAGTTGGAGGACTATGCAACGTTTTTTGGGGGCTACTTGCTCTAATCGGCTCTTTACTGACAAGTTACGCTCGAGCTAGGTCTGAGGCAGCAGAAATTCCGATGGAAACAATAGGCATTGTTGAAAGGGCAGAGAGGTTAATCATAATTACCTTAACTAGCATTCTAAGTGTAGTTTGGCTTGAAATTCTACAATGGGTCATAATTCTTTTAGCTATTGCCACAAACCTAACAGTCGCTCAAAGAGTCTACTATTTTTTAAAAAAGGTCAAACCCTAAGCCGACTGAACCTTGTAGAACCTTGTAGATTGTGGCGTCAGAAACGGTGTTTTCTGGTGTCTCTTGCCCTGACTTTAACTATACCTCGGTGTACTGCGCATGAGACGCAATAATATTTAGTGTCAATGTGAGTCGGAAGGTATGCTCCTTTTTGACGAAGTTCCTTTGATAAAGTTGGATCGACAAGTGTGACTCTACGGGTAGACTTCTTAGCCTTATCTCTTGGAACAAGTTCACCGCAACCGCTGCATTGAACAAGGCTACTGTGCCCCTTTTGTCCTTTTGAGCGACCTCTACTTTTTCGTTTAAACGGCATATTATACACAATCCTGTATCTTAATTGAGGTTACGTAGATTAAACGTGCGTATGGCGTTCTTATACCTTACGTTTTTGGTACAAAATTTCATGAAATATCTATATTACTGTTCTCCCTAATTGCATTTTGACCAGTTATTGAACATACATGAAGCTATGTGAGGATCATTGCATGGACGATTTTGACATCATAACAATCGGTCATTTCTCAATCGACTTCATCAATCTTCCAAACCGAAAAGAAATTAAACCAACTCTTGGGGGACCTCCGACTTATGTGTCACTTTCGGCAAGAAAACTTGACGCCGAAGTTTCAGTTATCTCGAAAGTTGGAAAAGACTTTTCTCGAAAATACGTTAGGTTTCTTAAAAGAAAAGGAGTAGACTTAACTGGTTTAAAAATAGACAAAAAGGCGTTTACAACCAGCTTTATTCTGAATTACAACTTGGGTGGAGAACGCGATCTTTATCTAAAGAACAAAGCTCCCCCAATCGAAATCAACGATCTACCGAGTACACTAAATTCCAAAGCAGTCCACATTGCACCCATTGCAAACGAGGTTTCAATTGAAACAATAAATAAGCTAAAGATTTCAAATCCAGTGTTGTCCTTGGATCCTCAGGGACTAGTTCGCAGGTTCAATAACAACGGAAAGATATTTCTCAGGTTTTCTGAAGATACAGATTTTTTGAAAGGAATCGAAGTCATCAAGGCCTCATACAACGAAGCAAAAACGCTTACAGCCCAATCTGATCCTGTTAAGATGGCCAAAGACATTCACCGGAAAGGCGTAAAAATAGTCCTTATAACTAGAGGAGCAGAACCCGCATTATTATCCACAGAAAACAAGATGTGCTTCGTTCCACCCGCAAAGCCTAAGGTCGTAGCTGACACGACGGGTGCAGGCGACGTATTCATCGGAGCTTTTCTAACAGCGTACATACATGGCGAAGACCCATTATGGTGTGCCTGCATGGGTTCAGCTGCATCCTCATTTGTTGTTGAAAAGTATGGTCCAGCGGGGTTTGGTTCAATGAAACAGGTTCAGGCCAGAGCGACTCAAGTCTACAATGACGCCTCTATTATTACGTAGGTATTTCTTGGAATTTTAAAAAATTCGAAGATTAAAAAGTTTATTTGATGTTTCTTATCGGTTCAGTCTTCTACTTCGAACATGTGGCATAGGATGTCGTAAAGTTCCTGTCCGCCTTCGATTTTTTGGAACGTTTCTTTTTCAGCTTTTAAAATTTCCTTGGCTGTGTTGCGGGTTTTGTGCCAGTCTATTTCTTTCCACATTATCTTATAGTTCTTAAACTCAATCCATGCGCGAAACATTAGGACAATAAACATTGCAACAGTTATCGCAAGGTTTAGAAAGTATATTTCCAGTAATTCCACCCGATACGTCACCTCCAATTTTTTCAATAACAATATTACCTCTCTCATCGTATAAGAAAGATTGTATCTATTGTTAGGAAAAATATGTATCCAAAACATTTTTAGACAAAAGCAACCGATATGATTCCACGGTGTTAAACATGGGCAGAGTATCCAAAGGTGTTAAATGCAGCGTCCAAGCATGCGGAAAAGACGCAGTCCGTTCTTTGCCGATTAATGAGGTAACTTCCGCAGGCTTAGAGGTTCAAGGAACCGGTCGCGTGTATCTATGCAAAGACCATTACAAACAATATAAGAAAGCTACCAAAAAAGTAAAGATGGTTGACAAGTGGCGCTACGGTGGGCGAATAACATAGCTAAAAAGTTTCCTAGAGTTACATAAACATAAAAAGATAACTTTTGTTCTCGTTTCAAGGGGGTCCCCTCCCTATTCTTTCACAGACCTCTTTAATATTCTTATGCGAATATTGAATGTTGGTTCAAAAAACGTATAGAATCTTGGAGGCGTAAAACAGTGGAGTTTCTGGTTCTCACATCGCAACAACTAAAGCAACCTGAACGTGAACAAATTATTATGCAAGCCGTCATCGAGGCTGCTGAAACGATGGGAATTGAACGGATTACAAAAAGGAAAGGCAATGTTTACTGTATAGGAGTATATTTCAGCAATGGTGAGACAAAATCGCTGCTTTATAATGACTGGGAAAAAAATTGGGACCGGAAGAAAATCTATAATTGCATAGTGTCCTCAATTCAGAATCAGCCCATGTCGAAAAAAGAAGAACTCATCTTAACGATTGCCTAGCAGATCAGATAATGTTTTTAGCCAAATTCATTAACATCGCAAGATTTTTAGATAAACCATGACGTGCCTATTCGGATTACTGTAAAAATCTTTATCTTTCAAGCCACATTAGAACTTAGGCGAGGAATAAACGAGGCCGACGAACTTGAGAATACTTCAGTTACACTCAAACCATATTGAGTATCGCCCAGTTGAGAAAGAAATTCCTTCAGCTGAGGAATGCGAACAAAGGAAGTATCGCGTTGAAGAGCTCATTGTACTGTTCACCTGTGTTGAAAAAGGAGACACTGTTGAAGTAGCGCAAAAGGCAATCAACGACCTAAAAGGATACCTAGACACGGTTAAAAGCAACCGAATTTTGATTTACCCCTACGCTCACCTTAGCAGCAACCTTGCCAGCCCAGACGATGCTCTTAGAATTCTTAAGGAGATGGAGAGCCACGCGAAGACTTTAGGAATAGAGGTTTTCCGTGCGCCTTTTGGCTGGTGCAAAGAATTTTCAATTTCTATCAAAGGTCACCCGTTAGCTGAGCAGTTCAGAACCATAACGACGGGCGAGAAAGAGGGTGAAATTGTTTCAAAAGCTTTAGAGGCTGAGAGCAAAATAAAATCGCACTGGCTAATAATGAAGCTCGACGGATCAATGGTTCCAGTCGAAGAGTTTGACTTCAATGGGCATGAAAAACTGAAAATATTTACTGAGTACGAGATATCTAAGGTCAGAGCTGTCCAACAAGTTCCGCCGCACGTGAATTTGATGAGAAAACTTGAACTCGTCGACTATGAACTTGCCTCAGACCCGGGGAACTTCCGATGGTACCCGAAAGGCAGGCTAATCAAGTCGCTTATTGAGCTGTACGTAACACAGAAGGTCATCGACTACGGAGGGATGGAGGTAGAAACCCCAATCATGTACGACCTTGAACACCCAAGTTTAGCAAGCTATCTTCACAGGTTTCCAGCTCGACAGTACATCCTGAAGTCTGATGACAAGGAGTTCTTCTTAAGGTTCTCCGCGTGCTTCGGCCAGTTTCTCATGGTTCACGACGCTCAAATATCGTATCGGCAGCTCCCACTCAGAATCTACGAGTTAACCAGATACAGTTTCAGAAGAGAAAAAAGCGGCGAACTTGCAGGACTTAGAAGGCTTAGAGGGTTCACGATGCCTGATGTGCACGCCATGTGCAGTGACCTAGAGCAAGCGAAGCAGGAATTCTTAAAACGGTTTAAAATGTGTGTGGATACGCTTCAAGGGTTCGAGTTAACTTCAAATGATTATGAACTGGCAATTCGGTTCACCAAAGACTTCTATGAACAAAACAAAGACTTCATCATTTCATTGGTTCAATCGTTCGGTAAGCCAGCATTAATCGAAATGTGGGACGAACGGTTCTTCTATTTCGTCCTAAAGTACGAGTTCAATTTTGTTGACAACCTAAACAAGGCTTCTGCTCTTTCAACCGACCAGATTGACATTGAAAACGCTGAAAGATACGGCATCACATATGTTGATGAGAAGGGCGAGAAAAAGTACCCGTACATTTTACATTGTTCACCGAGCGGTGCTATTGAACGGGACATATATGCCATGCTTGAAAAAGCCTACATGGAGCAACAAAAAGGAAAAGCACCATCATTGCCTCTCTGGCTTTCTCCAACTCAAGTCCGGGTGATTCCCGTTTCAGAACAGTTTTTCGGTGCAGCTGAAAAACTTGTTACTGTTTTGCTTGAACACGAGGTACGGGCAGACTGGGATGATAGACCATTAACGATGCAGAAAAAGGTTAGAGAAGCTGAAATGGATTGGGTCCCATATATTGTCGTCATTGGGCAAAAAGAGGTTGACTCAGGAACCTTGGCTGTTCGAGACAGAAGACTAGCTGAAGATCGAAAACCTGGAAAGGTTAGAACAATGAAGATGGATGAGCTTGTGTCCGAAATAAAGGAAATAACACGGGGAAAACCTTTCCAAAAACTGCCGTTACCAACTGAGCTTTCGAAAAGACCAAAATTCTATGGTTAACTGACTCCGTGATTTCTCAATACTTATAGACAGATATATATTCTGATTAAGTATACAATACAAAATCAAGGTGCATAAAAATGGCTCAGAAAGAGGGCCTCGTCTACATTGATGGAAAGTTTTATCCACGATCTGAGGCGAAGGTTTCCGTTTTTGACCATGGACTGCTATATGGAGACGGCGTTTTTGAAGGAATCAAATCCTATAACGGTGTTGTTTTCAAGCTCAAAGAACATTTAGACCGGCTTTACTTTTCTGCTAGGGCACTCATGCTTGAAATACCATTAACAAAGGACGAGATGTCAAAGGCGGTTATTGAAACTTTAAGAAAGAACAATCTAAGGGACGCTTACGTTCGACTTGTTGTTACTAGAGGAATAGGAGACTTGGGGCTTGACCCTAGAAAATGTCCCAAAGCCACAGTCATCATTATCGCGGTGCCTTTATTACAACTGTATGATGAGGAGAAACGACGAAGAGGCATGAGCATGATAATAGCGTCAGTCAGAAGAGACCCTGTGGATGCAACGACACATGAAATCAAGTCTTTAAACTATCTTAACAGCATACTTGCAAAAATTGAGGCTAACAATGTAGGCGCTGACGAGGCTATAATCCTGGATACGCACGGTTTTATATGTGAAGCAACAGCGGAGAACATTTTACTTGTTAAAAACAACAAAATCTTAACGCCCTCAGCCTCAACTGGCTGTCTAGCAGGCATAACAGCAAACGCCGTAAAAGACATAGCTGAGAAACTAGGCTACATCGTAATTGAAAAAGCAATAACGGTTACTGAACTCTATGCAGCTGACGAAGCGTTCCTAACTGGCACAGCAGCAGAGCTAATGCCCATAAGAGAAGTAAACAAAAGGCAAATAGGCGAGGGAAAGATGGGACCTGTGACTGAAAAATTACTTAGAGAATTCCAAAAGATTACACGTGACCCCAAACATGGCACTCCAATCTGGTAGGTCCTAACTTTGCAGGTTTTACTCTTAACAAAAAACGAGATTGAACACCTCATTTCAATCAATGAAGTTATGCAAGCAGTTGAAGTAGCCTTCAAAGAGAAAGGCTTAGGCTATGCTCAGATGCCTACAAAAACGTTTTTTTTTTTCCCAAAATATAATGGCGATTTACGTACAATGTCCTCCTATCTTGAGAGGCTTGAAACGTCAGCTGTCAAGGTTGTGAACTCACATCCAAGCAACCCATCAAAATTTAGTCTCCCAACAGTTACAGCGACAATTATCCTAATTGATCCAAAGAGTGGAGTTCCCCTAGCTATTATGGATGGAACGTGGATTACGGCGATGCGAACTGGTGCAGCAGGGGGTTTAGCAGCAAAGTACTTAGCGAGAAGAAACTCTGAGGTTGCTGGACTTGTGGGTTCAGGAAGACAAGCACGTACACAACTTATGGCGCTTTTAACTCTTTATGGAAAACTTGATTTAGTAAAGGTTTGGAGTATTGAAAAAGAATCCAGAGAAACTTTTGTTTCAGAGATGAAAGATACTTATAATGGTCTTGCTGAAATTGTTAGCGTTGAAAACGTTGAGGATGCTGTTCAAGACACAGATATCGTAGTGACGACGACGCCTTCTCGAGTTCCTCTTGTGAGAGACAAATGGATTTCTGAAGGGACTCATATTAATTGCATTGGCGCTGACGCTCCTGGAAAAGAGGAGCTTGACCCTATTATTCTTAAACGTGCAAAAATCGTGGTTGACGACTGGGAGCAAGCATCGCATTCTGGAGAAATCAATGTACCTTTATCCCAAGGTTTAATCTCAAAGAATGATGTATGGGGCGACATCTGTGAAATAGCAGCTGGACTTAAGCGTGGAAGAACATCTGAAAGCGAAATCACCGTTTTTACATCCACAGGTCTAGCAATTCAGGACGCTGTAACAGCAAAACTTGTTTACGACAAAGCCATTTCAAAGAAAATAGGACAAACAATAGAAATGTTCTGAGCACCCTATTTTTCAATTTTCCATTATTAATCTAAATCTTTCATTCTGATTTTATTATCACATTCATTTTTTTAATAAAGTTTGCAAACCCATTGATTCAGCACTGGAAAACAACGAAGACTTCATTTTTATTTGAAAATCGCATTTAACGGTTACCAACCGTAAGCTTTATGAAATAGTTATGTAAATGATGAAGGGGTTCATCAAAACTGTTAGGTGAATATACTGTCTGGTGACCTCGCTTGCCTGAAAGAGTTTTAAAAAATTCATCGTACCTTAACGGGAAGTCGACGACTGGAACGAATACCCGCGTAAGAGATGTCAGCAGCATCAGTGGAATGTGCCCATTATGTGTTAGAGACTGCCCAGTTTTATGTGAAATTGGCCTTTCTGCCTTCAGAGGAAGAGAGACTCTTTATCCTGAGCCAGTACAATACGGTTTTAGCACCGCAGCCTCGCTTAAAGACTATGGCTTAGACTGGTCTCATTTTAACATTCAATCTGGACTTTTCGAAGTTCACGGAATAGACGCTGACCCAGACAAGGCATTCTTCGAAAACGTCAGCACAGAGACCACGATTGGCGGTGTTCCACTAAAAATTCCCATGTTCATAGGCGCCTTTGGCTCCACAGAGGTTGCAAGGCTGAATTGGGCCGGCTTAGCAATGGGAGCTGCACTGTCAGGAATCGGAATCATAATTGGCGAAAACGTTTGCGGAATGGATCCCGACTCAGTTATTACAAACGGAAAACTGTCTTTCTCTAAGGAGCTCAAAAGACGTGTAGACATCTTTCGCCAGATTTGGGATGAAAAATACGGCGACGTTATTGTGCAGACAAACGTTGAAGACCAAAGGCTCGGAGTAGACGAATACGCACTTTCAAAACTCGAAGTCAACATAATAGAACGCAAGTGGGGGCAAGGAGCCAAAGCCATAGGCGGCGAAGTCAGAATTCGAGATCTAGCTAAAGCTATAATGCTTAAGAAAAGAGGTTACCTTGTTATTCCAGACCCTGAAGACCCAGTTGCTCAGGAAGCCTTTAAGGATGGAGTTTTCACATCTTTTGAAAGACACAGTCGAGTGGGCATACCTGAAAGAAAATCTTTCCTCGACGACATCGATTGGCTACGGGAACAAGGAGCAAAACGAGTCTTCCTAAAAACAGGCGCCTACAAGCCGTCAGCCGTCGCATACACGATGAAGATGGCATCAGAAGCAAAAATTAATGCTGTAACCTTCGACGGCGCTGGCGGCGGAACAGGAATGAGTCCCGTTCCGATGATGGACGAAATGAGCATCCCCACAGTCTACCTCGAAGCCTTGGTGCTTAGATGCGCAAGAATCCTTAAAAAGAAAGGGCGGTATGTTCCTGACATAATTATAGCTGGCGGATTCATCAACGAAACCCAGATTTTCAAGGCTCTAGCAATGAGCAACTTCGGAGATGGACCGTTCGTTAAAGGGGTTCTTATGGCAAGGTCGCCGTTGACTGCTGTTATGAAAAGCTCGTACTTCGTGGAACTTGCGCAATCTGGAAAACTGCCCAAATCATTCGTTGACAACTACGGTAACACGCCAGAAAAATTCTTTGTCGCAACTCCTGAACTGAAAAGCAAGCTAGGCGAAAAGTTCAAAGAGGTGCCTTGGGAAGCAATCGGCTTGTACTCGTACCTGAATGAACGTGTAAGAGTTGGATTGATGCAGATGATGGCTGGTGCTCGCAAATGGCGCTTAGACTTGCTAGACAGATCTGATCTGATGGCTCTCTCAGAAAGAGCATCTAAGGTCACTGGAATCCCGTTAGCTGAAGACGTCGATACCGAGGTCATTGAAAAAATACTCGACTAATAAGCAAAGGCATAATCTATTGCCTTTTTATACAAAAGTTTAGAAAGCTTAAAAAACTAGTATAGAACATGAAAAAACACGAAGAATCTCGAAAAACTAGCCTGAAAGCTCTCTTCATTATTTCCGTATTGGTTATTTTGATTATAGGTTTTGCAATTATAGAATTTTGGCCTCGTTCAAATAATTCATACGAAGTTCTAGAATTTGGCGGTTTACGTCGAACATTTTATGTTCATGTTCCACCAAGTTACGATGGAACCAAGCCTATTCCTTTGGTAATAGTGCTACATGGATACTCAGGAAGCGCAAGGGGCATTGAGGCGTCATCCAGATTTTCGGAAAAGGCGGATGAGGAAGGATTCTTTGTTGTTTATCCTGAAGGAGTGTCTCAAAGGTGGACAGTGGGATTCGGGAGCCTAAAATTCGACGTAGACGATGTGGGATTCATCAACGAGCTCATAAATAGTCTTGAACAAAAATATCTGATTGACCTGAAAAGAATCTACGTCACAGGCTTCTCTAACGGCGCTATGATGTCGCATCTTCTTGGAGCTGAACTTTCGGACAAAATTGCAGCAATAGCTCCAGTCGCCGGCTCAATAGGTGCAGTGACAAATGGTCTTCTTGAACAGATACCTGAACCAGATCAACCCGTCTCCGTTCTGGTCATTCATGGAACATCTGACAACAGTGTTCAATACGGGGGCAACGGATTTCTTTCAGTTGCTGAATCCGTGTCTTTTTGGGTTGAACACAACAGATGTGCTTCAGTTCCGCAGAACGAGACTTTGCCTGATGGAAACGTTATTGTCAGCGTCTACGGTGGCGGCACAAATGGAACAGAAGTAGTGTTATACACGTTAATTGATGTGGGGCACGTTTGGCCAAACATGCCAATATCAGCCACGGATGTTATTTGGGAATTCTTCGAAGATCATCCGAAGAAATAACTGAAAAATTTAAAACGCAATGACAAAATTTTGGCATTATCAAGGCAGAAGCCTCAAAAATTGAGATTCTTGAAATCTTCGAGTGGGAGAAAAAGCAGATTTTATTCGCTTACGTAAAATAGTCGAAGGTCTTGGATGTTTGTGCCTGTGTTGCCCGTAAAAACGGCGTCGCTGAGCTTCAATAACGCTTCAGTTGAATTGTGCTCGTGAAGCGATCTGAATATGTCAACACCCAGTTCCTCAGCTCTTTCCATGGTGTAGCCATCTGCCATTCCCCCAGCAATCCCAGTAGGCCCATCTGTTCCGTCAGAATCCACAGATGAAACCGTTATTCTGCGGCTTCCTTCAATCCTCGTAGCTGAGGCAAGAGCAAACTCTTGGTTACGTCCACCTATTGCTCTTCGATCTGTTTTTCCAATAGTTACTATAAGTTCTCCTCCTGAAATAAGAACGCATGGCGACTTAAATGGCCTGTTTCGCATTTCCACTTCACGGGCGATGCTTGCTATAGTTCTGGCAGCATCCTTTGCCTCTGCACTTACCCTTTGAGCTAAAATAGCAGGAGTTATGCCTAATTCAATAGTTTTTTGAGAAGCAGCCTGCAGCATGTATTCGCTATCTATCACGTTTAAAGAGACAGTTTTTGTTCTTTTAGACGCTTTATTTTTTGGTATCTCAAACTCTGGTTTCGCCTCTTCAAAGAACTTTTTAACAGAAACGGGCAGCTCATCCCAAACATCGTACTTTTTCAGGATTTTAATGGCTTGTTTAAAATTTGCTAACTCATACGGTAAATCCATAAAACGAGTTGACTCTTCAGGCCACAGTTCCATTGTGATCAAGTTAATTTTCCGCGCTTTTTGGACTAGACGTGAAATATGAAACCCAGCAGCTAACGAAAGGTGATGTCTGACAACATTTAGTTCCCAGATCGGTATGCCACGGTCAAAATAGAGAAGCCAGTAAACCTTCCGTACGTCTTCTAGGCTGATGTTTGACGGCGGCAAAGTGGTTAAAGAAGTGGCGCCGCCTGAACTTAGGTAAAAAACCAGATCGTCTTTTTTAACTTTTTTGGCAATTTCTAGAATTCTCTTTGCGCCTTCTACGCATCGTTCGTCTGGTAGCGGGTGTCCGCCAAATGTTACCTCGATTTTTTTAAGCTGTTTTACGTCGCCTTCTTTTGTATTAATGTGGCCTTCTGTTATTCTATCGCCTAGAACATCCTCCAACGCCTTAGCCATCCTTTGAACTGCCTTGCCGCCTCCAATGACGTAGATGTTCTTAACCTTGGAAAGGTCGAAGACCACATGTTCTACAGCTGAATTACTGAATTCTTTGTTGCCAACAATAAGCTTGTTGTCTTCAACTCTGACCAGTTTAAGCGTGTTGGGATAAGGGTCTGCAGCCTTCAGTCCAGCATTCATGATTTCAAGCAGTATTTTGCGTCCTTCTACGTTGCCGTGGGATGTTAGAACTTCAGCATTTTTTATGATGCCTAAATCCTTGCTTCTATTTTCCATTTTTACCATCCATCAATAGTCTCAATTTGAATTTAACTATTCTATTCAATGGATTCTCATTTATAATTCTAAAAGTGTGAGCGAACAACTTAGGTTCGTAAAGTTTCTAGTACCAGCCTAAGGTTCCTTCCCGTTTTGATCTAGCAACTCCCCAACGGAAAACTTTGTAACCCAAAGGGAGAAGTATGACTGCGAATACTGAGCCTTTTAGAAACTCGACGAGAACCTGAAGATCCAAAAATGACGGATTAGTCAACATGGACAGGCGGCAAAGGTGATAGACCCACGTTTGAGGGAGGAACCAAGAAATTGTCGAGACTCCTGAGAAGAAAATTGTGTCAAGATAGACCACTGGAAACGAGACTCCTGCGAAGATGTTTGAAAGCACATTGATTATCCACGTAATTGGATCCATGGATTTTGTCACGATCATTAGGCCTGTTGACAGCATAGCTAAGCCAACTAGTATTGCAGCTGAGATTGCGAAAGCAACAATTACTGAAATGATGTTTGCGTTCAGCGATACGTGGAATACATAAATGCCGATGAGAAGGTAGGGAATAAAGGTAATTATGGAAAAAATGTACGTCCACATGACGTTGCCTATAACAAAAACTGGAGTGCTTACGCCTGTCCATGGAATTGTTTCAATCGTCCACGGGTTTAGCTGGCTGTGGACTCCTTGCACTAGAGGCATTATAAGATTGCCGATTGCGATGCCTACTACAAGAAACGAGATGTAGTTTGTTCCGCTACCGTACATTTGGCTAACAGGTTTGTTTACGTATGTCGCTGTCACCCCCCAAGAGAACACACCTATGAAGACATTTATGATTTGGGTAATGACAACGGTCTTATACGTTGTCCAGCTGTAAAAATCCCGTTTTGTGAACGCAATGATCTGCTTTAACTCTATCGGAATTTCCATTCACTATTACCTCTATCCAAAACTTAAGTTGTTTTGGGGCTCCGCATTTTGTCGAGTGATAGCCATAAATGCGTCCTCTAAAGTAGGCTCTTTAGTGTTTATCGTTCTAATCTTTAGTCCACTTTTCATTACGACATCTAAAATGCTTGCAAAGTCCATGTTCTTGTCAACCCGTATTGATATTTCATGAAAATTTCCATCAGGATCAATTTCTGGGGTGACTCCGTGAACGCCTTTTATTTCTTCCAACTCATCTATCATTTTTTGTCGTTCGTCATCGTATGTTGCATCAATAAATGTGATGTTGAAGACTTTTTCGTCGAACATTAGATATCGAATGTTGTTTGGTGTGTCGCATGCGGTAATTTTTCCTCTATCAAGAATCGCTATGCGGTCGCAAATGTTTTGGGCTTCAAACAAATTATGAGTGCTAAGTAATATTGTCTTTTTTTCTTCATGAGCCAATTTTTTGTACAACAAATCTCGAAACTCTGCGGCCGAGGTCGGATCTAGACCCACAGTAGGCTCATCGAAAAGTAAAATAGGCGTGTTTCGAAGCAACGACCTGCATAATAGAAGCTTACGCTGCATTCCAGTGGAATACCGTTGATAATAGTCGTCAGCCCGCTCCTTTAATCCAGTAAAATCCAATAAAAAGTCTATTCTATCCTTAGACTCTTTTTCATTCAACCCATACAAAAGCGCATAAAATTCCAGATTCTGCCGCCCAGTCAGCCTCCAATTGAACCCCCTACTTTCGGGCAGCACGGCCTGAAGATTTTTTAAAACTTGATTTGGCTCGCTTCTAACGTCAAAACCGTTGACGTAAGCCTCGCCTTCGTCGTGTATGACTAACGTGCAAAGAATTTTGATTAATGTCGTCTTACCCGCGCCATTAGGACCAAGAACACCGAAGATTTCGCCTTTTTTAATTTTAATATTAACTCCTCTAAGTGCCTCGATGAATGGTCCCTTTATACCTTTGATGATTTTAAGCATTCCAGTGAACGATTCTACCCTTCCAACTCTAGCGGGACCTAAATGAAAATGGCCCTCTCTTCCCCTTCTCGCCGTAGTTGGATATCTTTTTACCAAGTCAATAGTTTCTATAGCAAACTCCATATTTGATTATCTTCCTTTCACTGTGTTTCCATAACTTTCTGTTAACTCTTCGATTTCTGCTGATGCTCTCGTGAGAATTAATCGAACTTTTTCTTTAACTTTTTCAGCCCCGCCCTTTTTAATGAGGGAATTGATTCTTTCAAGCGATTCTAACAGTTTCGTACTTTGTTGAAAAAGATCCTCATCTAGCTCTCTGTGAAGCATATGCTCAAACCTTTTCATACAATGCATTTTTTTCTGAAAAACCTCTTTTTTATCATCATATTCAGCCAGTAATACCTGACCACTTTTTGATAACCTAAACCGTTTAAGACATGTTTCATCCGACATTATTTCTTCAACAAAACCTTCTTCATGCAACCTTGCCAACAACAGGTATACAGAACCCGGGCTAGGCTTCCACCCTGTCAGTTTCTTGATTTCTCCCATAATCTCCGAGCCCGACATGGCTTTTTGGTTAAGAATCTTAAGTACTCCGTAAGATAGGAAGCCTCTGGGAACTCCAACGGAGCGTTTCATCCAATTTTCTTCGTGCTGGCACACGTTTATCGTCATAAACGTCATTATGA
Organism: Candidatus Bathyarchaeota archaeon; assembly: GCA_018397055.1. GTDB lineage: Archaea > Thermoproteota > Bathyarchaeia > Bathyarchaeales > DTEX01 > JAGTRI01. The sequence continues at coordinate 22,942 of JAGTQS010000009.1, forward strand.
TATCACTAGTGACAAATAAGATTTTTGAATAATCCAGATTGAAATGTTGTTAGTTCTGTAAATACAACAAAAAGATTAACAATAGGAAAAGCCGATATTCTGATGATGTCTATGAAATCGATATACGAAGAAAAAAGAAAAATCGACATAGTCGCAGAGGTTGATGTGGTAGTAGCAGGAGGAGGACCAGCTGGCCTAGCAGCAGCAACAGCTGCAGCAAGATGCGGCGCTAAGACTATTTTAGTTGAACGATATGGCTATCTCGGAGGGCTTGCTACAGGCGGTCTGGTGATATGCCTAGTCGAAACAGACAGGTACAATTACGGGTTATGCCAAGAATTCGTTGATGAACTGAGCAGCATGAAAGCTGCAAAGCAGAATAGGGCAAGTGGCGAAACACCGAAGTGGACAGAGGGAGCCAGTTTCAGCGGCGAAGAATCTTGGACCTTTGACCCGCAAGTTTTCAAGTTTTTAGCGGACAAGTTTGTATCAGAATCAGGAGCAGACATGTTGTTGCATTCGTATGTTGCTTCAGCAATTGTGAAGGGTAATGAGGTTAATGGCATAATTGTTGAAGGCAAATCTGGTAGACAAGCCATTTTAGGTAAGGTCGTCGTTGATACTACCGGGGACGCTGATATAGCAGCTGGAGCCGGTGCACCATTCAACTATGATAGGCATCCTTGGGGCATAGACTTAGAGTATAGGGTCGGCAATGTTGACCTTGAAAGGGCTCTTAAATGGAGAAATGAAAACAAAGCCTCATATGAAATGCTTATGAAGGAGCTGGGAAAAGACGCAGCGACAATGGGCTGGGGGGGAGACGTGAATAAAGGCGTCGTTTGGTGTCACGGTCCGCATTTCTATGACGTCGATGGTTTGAATACGAAGCACCTCACGAAAATCGAGGTTGAGTCCAGAAAAAAGATTATGGAGACGCTTGAATTTTACAGAAAGCACGTTCCAGGCTTTGAAGACGCTTTTGTGTTAGAGTTTGCTCCTCAAATAGGTATTCGGGAAACTCGTCGAATAATAGGAGAATACGTTTTGACAAAAGAGGACGCTGTGTCTGGAAGGAGATTTGACGATGCGGTTGCCAGCAGCCTCTTCGACATACCCTATAGATGCTTAATACCTAAAACCGTTGACGGACTTATCGTATCTGGAAGATGCATTTCCACAACTCACGAAGCTCACGGAGTCATAAGAAACATCCCGCCATGCATCATCACTGGTCAAGCAGCGGGAACAGCAGCAGCTCTTGCCTCACAAAAAGGTGTTGCGCCTAGAAAACTCGATGTGCGCCTGTTGAGAGAGACCTTAGCAAAACAAGGATTCAAATTAAAGAAATAAGGAAACAATTAGAATTAAGAAAAATAAATAATAGGAGAAAAACATGTCTGAAGATATTTCGCCTGTCAATCCTAACGCCAGCCCAGAAGCAAGAAAATTGTTAAGGTTTCTTTACAGGATTTCAGGAAAGAAGACACTTACCGGGCAACACGAGTTTCTTGGAAGAATGTCGGTTATAACTGAGAAGGTGAAGGAAATTACAGGGAAGTATCCCGCTGTTTGGGGAAGCGATTTTGGTTTTTCTGACGAAAGACATGATATTGACAACATTAAGTATAGGACTCGTTTGGTGGACGAAATCAGGAAACAACACGGCAGCGGCGCCATAATTACGATGACCTACCACCAAGCGAACCCAGCTATTGGAGAACCATGCCTATTCGAAGGCGGCGTCATAAGTAAATTAAGCGACCAACAATGGAAAGACCTGATAACGCCTGGAACATCAATCTTCGAAGCCTGGAGAAAACAGATGGACATAGTAGTGGAAATCCTGAAAAAAGTACAGGAAGCCCGCATCCCAGTGCTGTTTCGACCATACCACGAGATGAACGGAAACTGGTTCTGGTGGGGAGGACGAAAAGGACAAGACGGATACATTGCCCTTTACAAGCAACTATTTCACTACTTCACAGAACACCACAAGCTAAATAATCTACTTTGGGTTTGGGCCTCAGATAAACCGTGGTCTGGAGTTGAGGATTTTTATCCAGGCGACGAATACATAGACGTTTTAGGAGCAGACATCTATCCAGTGAAAGATTACCCGGAAGTGTACCGTCAAGAATGGTACGAACGAATGGTGAAGCTGGCAAAAAATAAGCCATTAGCACTTACAGAATTCAGTGTTCTACCAACAGAAGAAATACTCAACAAACAGCCACGTTGGGTCTGGACTATGGCGTGGGCAGATTTACTGCTTCAAGCAAACACTACGGAAGAAATAGTGAGATTCTATAATTCTAAAAAAACACTGACTCGGAAAAACACGGAAATACCCAGTCCTAAAAAACAGTAGGGAATAGTCAAAAAATCTGGCCTTCATTTTATATACCTATATATAGCCCTCCCTCCTCAGGCACTTCGCACACAAATATATCCTAATATGCATAAAGGTTTTCGTATGGCCTTTTATTTATAGGCGTAATCTTGGTAAACTTCCCATCAAGCACTTCATTAACGTCGAGACCAAAGTAAAAACAAAACTCTCGAACCAAACCATCAACAAACCTCATGTCCTCCTCATTAGCTTCTAAAGCCTCCACTCCGCTCACAAGATTATACATTTCTCCACGCACAAAAATAACACCACCATGCATCCCCGTTCCCACATATCTTGCTCGGAACTTTTTATTCTCAGAATTCAAACCAAGAACAAGAATTACACCTCCCGCCATGTACTCTCCAAGAAAATCACCTGGGGTTCCACCAACCACGAGGACAGGCCGTTTATCCAGATATTCCTTCATATGAATACCAACACGGTAGCCCACATCATCCTGAATGAAAAGTTTCCCACCGCGCATCGAATAACCCGCAATGTCACCAACATGGCCGTGGACAACGATTATGCCGTCATCCATTGTATTGCCGCAGCAATCCTGAGCATTTCCATGCACAACAATCCTTGGGCCGCTCATGAACGCTCCAAGATCGTTTCCAGGCGTCCCAAAAAGTTCAATATCTATTTTTTTATCAATGCCTGTTCCAATATACCTTTGCCCATAAACGCCGTGAACCTCAATCTTCTTTGCGCCATTATTTCCCAAAGCCCTAAGCAAAGTGTTTAGATCTCGGTAATGCAAGCCAGACGCATCAACGTTGTATATTTCCTCTTTTGACCTAATTCTGGAAAGAAACTTCCGACTAATTTCAGCAACCAATTCCTCTGTATGATCCATAATGCTCAGCTCCTATTCTCCTGCCATCTTAACACCGAGAATTTTACATTCCGCTTCAGTCAATCCTACAGCACGCAAGTGTAAGCGATTTCCCCTAAGACTTTCAATAGCATTAATACCCATACCTCCCATCATCTCCTTTATTTCTGAACTCCAAGCGTGCAAAAGATTAACAAGCCGCTTAGAAGCAATTTTCGGATTAATCCTCTTAGATATCCAAGGATCAGTCGTAGCAATACCCCAAGGACACTTACCAGTATAGCACTTCTGACAAACAGTGCAACCCATTGCCACAAGAGCCGCTGTGGCTATGTAAACAGCGTCCGCCCCAAGAGCTATCGCTTTAACTATATCAGCGCTGCTCCTAATACCGCCCGCAGCGACAATTGAGGCTTTGTTACGAATCCCCTCTTCACGTAAACGTTGATCAACAGACGCAATAGCAAACTCTATCGGTATTCCCACATTATCTCGAATCACCCTAGGCGCAGCACCAGTTGCTCCTCTAACACCATCCAAATGCATACAA
>JAGTQS010000009.1:26745-29957 GCA_018397055.1 Candidatus Bathyarchaeota archaeon
CCGCTTGCAATTGCAGCAGAATTATGCACCGCAGCAATTTTCACAGAAACAGGCTTCACGTAATTTGTAGCCTCTTTCAATGCGTATATTAACTGACGCAAATCCTCAATTGAATATATGTCATGCTGAGGTGCTGGAGAAAGCGCATCTGTACCAACAGGGATCATTCGCGTCCTCGAAATTTCCTCAGTTACCTTTTCTCCAGGAAGATGCCCGCCTATACCAGGTTTTGCTCCCTGCCCAATCTTGATCTCGATTGCTGCTCCAACATCTAGATACTGCTGGTGGACACCAAACCGCCCCGAAGCCACCTGAACAATCGCGCAGTCACCGTACTTGTAGAGTTTTGAATCTAGTCCTCCTTCTCCAGTGTTGAAGAATGTTCCACACTCAGAAGCTGCACGAGCTAAAGACTCATGGACATTTAAGTTTACAGCTCCATACGAAAGAGCTGAAAACATAATAGGAGTCTCAAGGCAAAGTTGAGGAGCAATTTTGGTCATGAGAACAACGTCATCGTTGATGTATTCCAATTCAAGATTGTCAGGCTTTGAACCCAAGTAAGTTCTTATCTCCATCGGCTCTCTGAGAGGATCAATCGAAGGATTAGTAACTTGGCTAGCGTTAAGGACAAGTTTGTCCCAGATCGTAAAATATGGCTTGTCGCTGCCCATTCCTGTTATGATGACGCCGCCAGTTTCCGCCTGCTTTTTTACAGCCAATATTACTTCCTTAGTCCAGTTCACGTTTTCTTTGTATGCATTTGGATTTTTCATTATTGAAATTGCGTTTGTTGGACAGAAGATAACGCAACGTTGACAGTTTGTACAGTTAACATCTTTACTGTAAACCTTGTCGTCTTTAGCATCGTAATAATGAGTCTCATACGTGCATTGGTTAATACAAACTTGGCATCTTATACACCGCTCATGGTCTCTATGAATAATGTATTCTGGAGGTAAGTAGCTTTTCAATTTGCTGTAACCTCTATTAGCTTACAAGTTTTCAATCTTGCGACAACCGGCTCTCCGCCTCTAGGATTCCAAGACTTGTCAAGTGTTGGAGAAATAAGCCTTATGGCAGACTCCTCCGACGAAAGATAGAGAAAATCGCCTCGTGTTCCAGCACTTAATGGACGTAGTTTAATACGGTCAGTTAAGCCAATCATCTCTCCATGATGCGCTACGATAATACTAAAAGGCCCATTCATTAGCAAGCTGCCGTACGTCTGGCGAAGAGCTTTCAGAACGCTGGTCTGTCTTGGTTCTAGTTTGTCGATTTCCTCCCAAAGCGGAGCTGCCAGGATTTGGGATACAATGTTTATTGGGAGTTTTTGTCGACGCATGAGAAGGTCAAAGGCGTATGCTAAGACTTCAGTGTCCGTCTGCATTGTGCATTTATACCCGAACATTTCCAGATAGCGGCGGTTTATACCATAGGACGACAATTCACCATTATGCACCACTGTCCAGTCGAGGATGCTGAAAGGATGTGCTCCTCCCCACCAACCTGGAGTGTTTGTTGGGAACCGTCCGTGGCATACCCACATGTAGGCTTCGTATTCTTCGAGACAGAAGAACTCAGCAATGTCCTCTGGGTACCCGACGCCTTTGAAGACGCCCATGTTTTTGCCACTTGAAAAAACGAAGGCTTTACCTGTCTCTGTGTTGATTCGCATGACCTTTTCTAACACATAATCATCCACAGCTTTAGCTAACAGTTTTTTAACATTAAGCTGCACAAAGTATCGCTAAACCTTTGGAGGGTCACGGACATTCGCCTTTTTTGTGGGAAGTTCTTCGCCTTGAATGACTTCAAAGGATTCGTTAAGCAGTTTTTCAGTCTTTTTCTTAGCTTCTTTGCTTAGGTACATTATGTGAAAGGCGTAATCATCCGCATGTTCAGGATAAAGTCCATAAAGGGCGAATCCTCCGCCAAGACCGTTTCCTCTTTCGTGCATGTTCGCTATGGCTCTGATTGGGTCTTTTGAAGAGAACCGTTTTCCTTGCAGGTTCATCATCCCAAATATTGAGCATCCGGCGAAGTCTTTGTCGTCGTTGTATCTGCAGTTCATTGCGGTGATGTTGTCCACCTTGTTCCCTCCATGAACAGTTTCCTTCTAACCGCAGAAGGCAAGGTTGCAAGGCTGAAATCGTCAGAAACGAGCTGAATCCCAATTTCTTTAACATCCAGTTGATTATGCATTAAGTAAAACAGCACGCCGGCTCTTTCAATGTCGTTTACAAGCGTAAAGCCAATGATTATGTTGTGTTTGAGTACAACCTTTCGATAGACATTCCTTTTAGCATCATGCTAAATCATCACCTCGTTCTCGTCACCATTTGTCGGGTTCACAAGCCCCACGGAAATTATAGGAAGTTTGAAATATTTCAAGGCGCTCATAGCTGTTCCGCCTGGAAACTCTACCTTTTTCCCAGCCATGTTGTATCCTGCCACTTTTCCTCCGAGATAAGCCATTGGCCAAAGCGGTAGAAGTCGATTCTCGCCAAAGATAAAGTCGTAAACTTCAGCTACGTCTCCACAGGCATAAACGTCTGAGACATTTGTACGCATGTGCTTGTCTACGATGATACCTCGGTTTGTCTTTACATCGGTGCCTACAACCAATTCTGTGCGTGGAACGACGCCGATTGCAAAAATCACCAGATCGCACGGTATTTCTTCGCCGTTGTTTAGAACAACCCCTTCAACAATTGTGTCGTCCTTAAACTTGCCAATTATGCTTTTTACTGTTTGCCCAGTAATTATTGTAACACCAGCGTCTTCCATAACGTCTTCAACGATTCTCGAAGCCGTCTCATCTAGGATAAGATTAAGAACCCTGTCCTTAAGTTCAACAACAGTAACAGCGACCCCTCGTTTGACTAAAGCCTCAGCAACGCTGACTCCAATTAATCCGCCGCCGATGACCACTGCTCTTTGCATCTTTTTTACAGTAGCTGCAAGCCTTTCTGCTTCAGAAAAATTGGTGAATGTAAATACACCTTTCTTGTCAACACCTTCGGTTTTTGGGACAATTGGTTTGCCGCCAGTAGCTATTAAGAGCCTTTCAAACCTGACATTTTCTCCGTTGTCAAGTTCCACACATTTTTCCTTGAGGTCAAGATGCACCGCCTTTCGTCCTGCCTTCAGTTCCACGTGATTTTTTCGCCAGAACCTTTCGTCGCGATACTTCATTTTCTCGAAGGTCG
>JAGTQS010000010.1:0-20618 GCA_018397055.1 Candidatus Bathyarchaeota archaeon
TATTTCTTGGAAGATTTTTGCTAAAATAATGTTAATATTCATGGGTGCGAACTCCATTTTTTGCATTGTGGGTACATTCGAAACGAAAATTTGCCAAAGTTCAGTAAGAATATTAGATAACATATTAGGACATGGTTTGTTTTTTAGGTGCATTTGAAACCATAAATTTCTCTTGTTACGGAAGATTTTTAGGATGACATTGCGTTTAGTTTAAAAGATGATAGTAATGATTAAGCGCGTTGAGAAACCTTGGGGCTGGGAAGAGTTTCTTGTTGAAAACAAGTTTTACAGAATAAAAAAGATTCATGTTAACGCGGGTTGCAGAAACAGTCTTCAACGGCACAGAGAGAAGGTTGAAACCCTAATTTATCCCGATGGCAAAATCGTCCATGTTCCTCCGCTCAAAGTGCACAGAATAGAAGCACCCCCAGACCGAGACTTGGAGGTCATAGAGGTCAGCCACGGAAATGACGAAGATGTTGAAAGGCTTGAAGACGATTATGGCAGAACTAAGAAAACTTGATTATTTGTCTTTAAACGATGTGTTATTAACTATAGATGCTGCTTGGTTACCACTGTTTCCGAAAGGATGTTGAACAGTCTCTGGTTTTTGTTTGAGTTCATCAGCCATCCAACTATGCAGTCTAAAGGTAGTAGGAAAGCTTTACCGAAGCTTTCAAGCGCGGCGTATCCCATGTCTGTTGGTTGACCGTTCAGCCTCGTAACTTTTAGCTTCATCGCCATCTTGCCAATTGACTGCCCGTATGTTCCTTCCATGAACGTCCAGTACAAAAAATGAACGATGTTGCTGAATCCAAACTCGACGAACGGAATCCAGCTGAACGGAAAAGGCAGTATTGGCAGCCAAAGACTCGGCAACCCAAGCAATGTATAAATGAACCTGATTGGTGCGAGGAAGATTCCCAGGATTATCATGTCTATGATCCAGGCTCCGAACCTTTCTCCCCATCCAGCAATAATAAGCGTAGGCTTAGAAGGACCTTTAACTGCTATTCCACAGTTTGGGCAGTAAGAGGCGTCCTCAGCTACTTGCGCTCCACAGTTCTTGCAGTAAGGCACTTTCCTTTTTTCTCCTTTTACCCTATGTTTTACGAGATAATCGTGTTTCCCGGCTATTTATTTGTTGCTTAATCGTAAAGATTAAAATAACTGGTTGACAAGAACACTAGGATGCTGCCTGTAGAATAATATAAGGTGCTGTGCAATGGACATTGAAAGACGCGTCGAACTGGTCTTGCGGAACACCGAAGAAGTCGTTACACGTGAGGAGCTGAGGGGCTTGTTGGAAACCGAAAGCAACCCTAAGGCTTACTGGGGGTTTGAGTGTTCAGGTTTCATGCATGTTGGCATGGCGTTGATTCCTGGCGCCAAGATTCGGGACATGGTTGAGGCAGGATTTGACTTCACAATTTTCCTGGCAGATTGGCACAGCTGGATAAACAATAAGCTTGGCGGAGTTATGGACAACATTCGTGTCGCTGGAGAATATTTCAAGCATTGCTTCGAGGCTTTAGGTGTCACTTCTGGAAAGACTCGATTTGTTTGGGCCTCAGACATTACAAAGGACATTGGTTACTGGGAGAAGGTTGTCAGAATTGCCAAGGCTTCTTCGCTCCTCAGGATGAGAAGAGCTCTTACAATCATGGGTCGCGAGATGAATGTTTCTGACATAGAGACGGCTTGGGTCTTCTATCCTTGCATGCAGGCGGCAGACATCTTTCACCTCAACCTTGATGTTGCAGCTGGCGGCATAGATCAGAGAAAAGCGCACATGCTGGCCCGCGACGTCGCTGAGAAGCTTGGCTGGAGGAAGCCGGTGTGTGTTCACACTCCCTTATTGCTGGGGCTGTTGAAGCCTGAGTATGTCGGTCAAGAAAAAGCCTTTGACGAGGATGCGGCTCTTAGCCGAAGAATAAATTCAAAAATGTCTAAGAGCAAGCCTGAGAGCTGCATCTTTGTTCACGACATGCCTGAGACTGTTCGCCGAAAGATGAGGGAAGCCTACTGCCCGCCTAGGATGGAGGAGGGAAACCCTGTTCTCGAGCATGCTCGTTACATAGTGTTTCCGCAACTCAAAATTCTAGAAGTTCCGAGGTCTAGCAAGTATGGAGGACCGTTAACCTTCGAGAACTATAAATCGCTAAAGCACGCCTATTTGAAAGGAGAGGTTCATCCCCTCGACCTTAAGAACGGAGTTGCCGAAGCCCTTGTGCAGATATTGAAACCAGTCAGAGAACACTTTACAAGATGCCCCGAATTGTTGGAAAAATTGAAAAACATTGAAATAACAAGATAAGGAAATTGCGGGATAAGAAACTCCATTTATCAATTGAGCATCTAAAACTATTAGAAACTTCATACCCTAATATTTCACAGAGTTTTATCATGCTTTGTTAGGCGATGAAAGAGAAGCTCAGTTATTGTGGAAGATTCAGTATTAGGGATATGATATTGAGTATGCAATCATAAGAGCAGTAGACTGCACTTTTATAACTAAAGACAGGGACGTAATGAAAATTAGAATAGACCTTAGTCGTTATTAATACTTCTAGAAATTTCAGCTATTATTAACCGTCTTTTTTTGCGATTCATCCACTTTTTAGCAGAATTCTTAAATGATTTTAGATTTTTCAGCACTATTTCTGAATGCGAAATAATAACGACTAAGGTCTAGTGTTGAATATCTAATCAAGAAACTTAACGACCACATCCCACCATATAATCTCTTGCTATAAATCAAGAATAGAATGGAGATATTTTGAAAAAGTTCCTAATCTGTTATTGAGGTTTTCGAGTTAACACTTCTTTCGGAAGTACATGAGCATTTTTTCTTTTTAGTCTTGTGGGTTATTGTAGGTTCTTTCTTTTTTATAGATATTACTTTTAAGATGACATTTGGTCTTATTATTGTTGACTATGGCAAATTTTTGGGCTTTCGCCTATTTCTTGGAAGATTTTTGCTAAAATAATGTTAATATTCATGGGTGCGAACTCCATTTTTTTGCATTGTGGGTACATTCGAAACGAAAATTTGCCATAGTTGTTGATATGGTGAGAGTGATTGAAAAGAGAGGCTTTATTGAATGGATTAGTGTATTTCATGGTTTTCATAATTGCGTTCAGCAGTATCGTTATCTTTTTGAGTTTTCTTGAAGTTACTGGCGACTTGTCCTTTGTAAAAGAAGCAAGTCGTTTGTATTTAGCTAACAAGTCTATTTGCATAGAATGGGTGAAGAATGGTGACAGGTGGTTTTGGAGCAAGTTATCTTATGTTAATGGTAAAAATTGCATTGATCCAGGCAAAACGTGGATAGACATAATACAATATGGAACTCATAACTTCTTCTCTCAATCTTCCTATTCTCTTTTGTTTAAAAATGAAAGCCAAATACTGTTGAAGTTTAGTGAAGTCAAAATCATAGGTAACATTACTTGGACAATAAATGTTTTTATCGAGTTCTACGCTGGAGAAAAACGTTATTTTACTTTGGAGTTTGAAGGTAGCCCAGACAAGCCTGTTTCGAATGCGGAGCTGAGATGTTATCCAGCAATAGAAGTTCCTGAAGATATAAAGTTCATTTGGACTGACATAGAAGGTGACGGGGTTGGCATTCCCACCGTCTTTTGGCATGAAAGAGAGGGAACTCCAAAGTATCTTGGTATCTGTAAATTTGGTGATGAAGAAACGTTGTTTACCACTCGAATAAGAAGAGGAAACTATGGTGAACGATATGGTTTTTGTATTTGGAACTCGAAATCCTTTTTCTCAGCTAATGAAAGCGCGAGTTCATGTGTTAGACTAATATTGTGTGACGAAATTGACTATATGTGGAGCCACATAAAAGAGTGGAGAAATTGGAATTTCGAGTGGATCAGTTCGTGGCCATTAGTAGAAACAAATACTACCAAGGTTAGAGACAGAGCTTTTGCATACATGTTAAGTTTCTTCAAGTATTACCCCGACGTGAACACACCGTCCAGCGACGGCTGTCTACTTCTGAGTTTCAAAGGCAGCGACGTTTACGGTCTTGGCTTTGGTCCTTCATATGGAGCATTAATGATTCAGTCGCTTCTGTATTTTGGCGTCAATGAAGGCAAAACTGACTAGATAAACATGGCTTTAGCCATAGCTAACATGGCTATTGATGTTTTTCAGAACCATAACATCTCCAGTGCCTGTTACGGAGCATTTTGGGATAATTGGAGCCTGCGTACGAATCGCGGCTCAGACCATTATGGAAGAAATCGACACTGGATAGTTCACGGATCTGTAATCTCAAACCAGATCTTGTACGCCTATCTGTATACTAAGGAAGAAAAATATCTTGAGGGCGTAAAGCTGTACTTTGACTTTCTATTACGTTATATAGATGATGTCCGAGGGCTTCCCGTATATGTAGACGGCGACACGGGTTATCCCAATGAGTATTCAGGTTCTTACTACTCTGTGGCGAAAGAGGTTCCTCCTAATTGGCGGTCAACAGCTGCTATTGGCGAAAGTATCAGACTTGCAGCTTTTCTGTACAAGGTTACGGGTGAATTAAAATTCTATAATTATTCCAGAAAATGGGCTGACCTTATGTTGGCTAAATATGATCCGAAATGTATAGGAGGGTTTTTGGTAGATGTCCAAGGAATAGAAATAGCAGCATAAGGAAGCGTACTCAACGGTATGATATCCATATACGATATAACAGGTGAGGAAAAATATCTTAATTTCGCAAATGAATGCGCCAAATATGCTCTCACATCTCAGTACATGATAAACTATCCTGGGAAGAAACCAGGCGCAGGAGGGTTTCAATGCAACGACGGCGGTGGAGCGTGGGCAGGTTATGTTGGGCATACAGCTCCCCCAGACAACACGTATTTTGTATTGTCTTTACTAAATTTGTACGCTAAAACACTAAATCCAGATTACCATTTAGCTTCCCTAGCCTATATGAAATGGTTGATAAATATACAAGGTCCTGACGGTAGTTGGACTGAAATGTACTCCGAATTTGCTTTTCTTGATGAAAATGCAACAAATCCGATTGGTATGCCAGTAGAGCCTGGATGGACTGCTGGGAACTGTGGCTATCTTATAGGTGCGTTCTACGAAAAGTTTAAGGAACCTGTGCAGAATGCCTCAGAAATGTTAAATTTCATGAAGGAAATTTGGTGGGGAGAATATTTAAGGAATACCTAACTACTTCAACATTTACTTTTGTTTGTTTCTGGCAATAACGATAATAATTGATGAAAGAGAAGGAAAATGCGAGAAAAACTTGTCTGCCAACCGCAGTAAAGAGCCAAAAGCGTGAAAACATACACCTTCAACCTTCACTATTTCCAAACCATAATATGAAAGAAACTCTTTCAGACTTTTTAGGGTATATAACCGTATATGACCAACGATTTTTTCTCCAGGCCTTCCGAAAACTTTTTCGGTGCTTACCTCGCTAAAAAATGGCTGAAAACCAAATAAAAGCATGACTCTATTATAATATGATGAAAGATTGGGTGTCGAAAGAATTATGAGTCCCCCATCTTTTAATACTCTTTTGGCCTCTTTTATCATAAAGTCAGGATCGAAAAGATGTTCCACCACATCTCCTGCGTAGATAATATCGAAGAAATTATCAGGAAAGGGTGTCTTCTGCCTGCTTATGTCCAAAGCAAAGCCTTCGAAGCCTTTCTGTTTAACCTTACTAATTGCAAGTTTGGAGATATCGACACCCCAAACTTTCAACCTTTCATCCAAGCTCGCTATTCTTTCTAAGAACTCTCCTGTTCCACATCCAATCTCTAGGAATTTTATGTCCCTATCTGAAATGTTAGCTATTATGTCCTTCAAAATCTTGATTGCCTTTCTTGACCTGTCGGAATCCACCAAGGATTCAACCATTCCTTCTTTTTCATAAAAGTTACTTACAGCATTTTCAGTCATTTTTTACTCACCAACAGATGTCTAATGATGCTTCAAAGCTTCTTCATATGCCTTAACAATACGGTTTGTTATCACATCCCAGCTTGCGTTTTTTTCAATATATTTTCGCGCTCTATCCGCGAGAGTTTCAGCGAATTTTTGGTTGGTTAAAACTTTCAATATTGCTTCAGCTAATGACTTAATATTTCCTCGCTCAATGAACAATGCAGACTCTCTTCCTATAGCGCTAACATTCCAGTCTAGATTTGCGCTGACAATGGGTTTTCTGGCAGCTGCAGCTTCCATAATAGAGTAGCCTGCGTTTCCAGGAGCGACTACTACAGATGCATTTGCTATGATTGCTGGAACCTTTTCGTATGGAACCCAGCCTAAGAACTTAACGTGTTTACTAATTTCAAGTTCCCTAGCTAGGTTTTGAAGATGCGTATATTGAATACCAGAACCAGCAACAACAAACTCGATGTCAACTTTCTCAAGGATCAGCGGAATTGCTTTAATAAAGTCTTCAGGACGCTTAGTCTGTTCCAGTCTTCCAAGGAAAAGTATGTAATTGGAACTGCCTCTAACATTGTCAAATCTTTCCAGATCTATTCCAAGAGGTATTTGCATTATCCGTTTTGGTCTAAACTTTTTCAGCACAGTTAAAGCTTGCTTGGTAGGGGCGATAACAATGTCTGCAGAGTTGACACTAAACGAGAATGCTGTGCGATCTAGAACCTTGCGAAACAGGTGAACTGCATAAAATTCTTCTAACGCCTCACCAGTACTATGAATGCTGAGAACTATAGGTGTCCTACATTTCTTCGCCATGACCGAGGCTATAAAGCTAGTAACATATTCATGACCGTGAACATGAATAACATCGTGTTCTTTGCTCAGCGAAGACAAAAAAGAAAGAAAGGGAATAGGATTCTCTAACTTGGGGAAAAAAAATCGCAAACTTAGATTGTCGATGCTAGGAAATCTGTGGACTTCTATTCCTTCTTTACGCTCGAATGATTTCTCTGCTACTCTGACGCAATTGCTCTTTAAAACGTTTCCTGAAGTATAAACACTTACTTCGTAGCCTTCTTTTACTAGCGCCTTGCTTAATTCATAAACATATAGAAGGACTCCTCCTACTGAACCTTCGCTTGGAAAATTGAAGTAGGGAGAGACATGAACAATTCTCATTAGGATCCTCTATTCAACTAAGAGAAAGTTAATGATAACTCTTGCTTTTCATCAAAAAACATTACGCTAGAAAAAAGATGAACTACAGTAATTCACTTTAACGCGTTTTTCAAGAATGGGCAGCTGCCATAAATAATTCCAGCGTTTGCTTTGCTGTTTCGTCCCAGCTGAAACGCTTTGACCAGTTTGCTGCATTTTTGGAAAGGCGGTTTCTAAGTGAACTATCTGTTATTATTCTAATGGTTAAGTTTGCTAAGCACTTGGTGTCGCCGTATGGTGCAAGCAAACCTGTCTCACCATTCTTAATTGAGTCTCTTAGTCCCTCAACATCGTAGGCTATCGTTGGGGTTCCGCATGCAGCAGCCTCTATAGCGGTTATTCCCCAGCCTTCTTTTCTAGAAGCAGTTACGCAGATCCAGGCTTCCTGGAGCAGCCTGACTTTCTCTTCTTCAGACACGTCTTTGCGGAATTCAATAATGGATCCCAAACACAAATCCCTGATTAAGCCTTCAAGACTTTTAGCAACATCCTCATCCCCTTTTCCAGCTATGATGAACTTTACGTCTGGAACCTCTTTGGCAACAAGATTCATGGCTTCGATGACATGGTCTATATTCTTGTACCTTTTGATTCGCCCCAAACACAACACAAATGGGAACGAACTCTTATTTTCCCAGTCAGGCTTGTAGCAGTCATGGTCTATGCCCAAGTGTGTGACTCTTACTTTTTCAGGTGGGATTCGCATTTTTACTAGTTCATTTTTTGTGCTTTCGGAAACCGTTATGAACGAGGCGTCCCTGTAAATATTCGGAATTGACTGTTCAGCAATACGTGCAAATCGAGAGAGAGGGAATGGAAGCTCCAAGTCTAGGATTTCATGATGAACGTGGTGTACGATGGCAACAATAGGCTTCTTAACGTAAAGCGGCGTAAACCACGGCACAGCGTGGGCTATGTCGTCAACAACTAAGTCGCATTTTCCCTTGAATCTACGCAGATATCTCAAAAAAGCATGAGGATAAACTGAGACTTTTCCTCCCGCTCTATAAATGTTAACGTCGTTTAATTTTTCATGTTCAGATGCGCCTTTGAACTTTTCAGATAAGATTGTTACTTCGTGCCCATACAACGCAAGCCTTTTTGACACTTCCCAAAGGTGGACTTCTGAGCCTCCGGCTTGAGGGTGCTTGGGGTCTCGGTGGTTAAGCCATAGGATTCTAAGTGTTTCCATCTCATTTTTTCTTTCCTTTAAATTATGCATTGAAGAATTCAAGTTTTCCGTTGAGTTTCCATCTTATGAGGGATAATAGCATTTTAGGTGAGTCTCGGTAAATGTTGACTTTCGAGTTTCCCTTGTACGTGTAGGTTACTGGCATGAAGCCTATTTTGAAGCCTTTACGCGTGGCTTTTATTAGTATTTCGCTGTCTATTTCGAACCCGTTTGAGGTTAAAGGCTGAATGGCGTCTATCACCCTTCTTCGGAAGGCTTTGAACCCGCTTTGATAGTCTTCCAAGCTGACACCGAACAACTGCTTGACCAGAGTGCTGTAGAAACGGCTTAGGTAAGCCCTGATCATCTTTGTGTTGCCGTTTTTTCTGTTAATCCATATTTTTCTCGAGCCGACCACTATGTCGTTTCCGTTGATTGTGTCCAGCAACTCAGGGATCTTTTCAGGCGGATACTCCATGTCTGAGTCTATGAGGACTATGTATTCGCCTCTTGCCGCCTCGAAGCATTTTCTTATGCCGAACCCCTTCCCCCTCCTTCTTAGAAAATGCAGTGCCTTAACGTTGCTGTGGCTTCCAGCAATCTTGTCCATGATTTCAGCTGTCTTGTCTGTGCTGCCGTCCTGTTCCAAGATGATCTCGAAAGGCTTTCCATAACCTTTCATAACCTCAAGAACCTTGTTAAAGCAAACTTCTATGAGCTTCTCTTCGTTGTAGGCGGGCATAATCACGGAAACAACAGGTCTCTGCAGCTCATCATTCATTCTTCTTAAACCTCCTTTTTGAAATATAGTAGACCGTCGCCGCCACCACTGGAACAAAGATCAACGGGGTTGGCCAAGGCAGCTCAGGAATAACCTCGTGGCTTACAGAGTAATTGCCTTTGTTTGGGGCTCTGTCTTTTAGAGAACCTAACGGCTGAAATGTCGCCGCAACAATGCCTATCATTTCTTGGCAGTTGTCAGGGTAGCCTATGTCTGAAAGCCTTGCAGTTAAATAGATAGAGTTACCAACGATATTAACCTCAATAGATGACTTATATCTCCATCCACCTGCGCCCCATTCATAAAGACCAGATAGTCCTCCACCCATAAGAAGAAAGTCTGCACCCCTGTACGTTCCACCAGTCGCACCGCCTGCTTTTGTATCAAGGAAAACGCAATAGGAACGAATACCTGAGGGTTCAGGAGTAGTACTACATTCAAGAATAAACCTAAAGTGTGTACCATTGTTTGTTAGGTAAACTTTCACTATGTCGACGGATGCTGGCGTAGCGTCTTTTTTAGGATCCGTCCCGATCAATATAGGAGTAATATATGCATAGACTATATTAAATGAGAATGGCCCTAGCAAGAGGAAAAGTGTAAGAGAGACAATTGCTTTTTGAGACTTCCTGCTCACTCTACCTTTCCTCCCCATTTTTGAGAGATTCCTCATCGCCTTTTGTCCTAATCTTCTTGAACACAGGAACAAATGCTGACGCTGTTATGTTTGTCTTAGGAATAATGCTAATAGCCGGACCTTTACTTAGGACAACATTCTTTTTCACACGTTTTAAGAGATAAACTGCAGTAGCTAGGTCTAAAGCTAAGGCTAAAGACAAGAGAAGTTTCCAAGTCATAAGGTTCAATGGCAATATATTGTCTAAAAATACCGTTAAACCTGAATTATAATAGGAAACTTCAGCCCCTAAGAGAAATACAAGGGACATGATTGGCAAGAAAACCCTAACATGGGTTCCGATAGATTCAGGTTGTGCACCTTGTTGGATTACTTTTTTGGCAAAGTTGGTCTCAGTTTGTCTCTCCTTTTCTGTTGGACGTTGGAATTCAGGAAACACAAGGGGATCTTTAAGTTCATGTTGTATAGGAGGTAGCCATGCGCCTATGACCTTCTCATAAACCATTTTAGCGTAGGGTTCTCGAACGAAAAGTTCAGCAAGCTTCTCTTTAGGCTTCTCTTTCAATAATTGCTTTATGAGCTGTTTATTTTCTTCTGGAATTATGTCCCAGTTTTCATACACTGCGCGCCAGTCAGCCATAGTTTACAGCTCCTTAAGTTCGTTTATTGCGTCTTCAGCAGTGAATGGTTCTTTCTTGAGTTTTTTGGAATCTTGAGGTTTCTTTTCGCTTGTATTCGCCGGCTCATTTTTTTGAGGCTTTTCAGAAGATCCTGTATCCTTTGTTTCCTCCTTTTTTTCACTCGGCCAAAGCAGTGAAGAAAATTTGTTCCATTCATCCAAAATGTCTCTGGGCCTATTCTGTTCGAAAGGTTTTTCTTCTTGAACTTGGATTTTACTTTTCGATCCTTCTCTCAATTTGGATGTAATCAACTTTTCAGTGTACTCTTTTTCTGTAAGCTGTTCTTGTCCAGTACGTACATCTTCCAGGGATTTTCCTATTGCTGCCGTTTGAGTCTGAGATTGTTCTGAAGTTTCAGGTGTGGCTAATTCTTTTGAGGACGGTTTTCTTGGTTTCAAGTTCTTGTCTAAATAACCTTTCTTGACCAAGCTGTCCAACACGGTTTCAACTTCAGCAGTATCCATGAGTAGCCGAAGGCAAATTTCTTCAATTGCACTACACCTTAAGGCAGCCTTGAACACTTTAGCTTCTACAGGAGACAAATCCTCTGGTTTATACTCAACTTCAACGCTGGGCTTGGCTTCGTCAAACTTTCTTATGCGATCTTCGAGATACGAAAATATTCTTTTAGTCATCCTTGCTGGTTCAGCGGGTCTTTCAGGAGTCAGGACACCGAAAACTGGTTCAACGACTTGTGGAACAGGTGGTAGCTTCTCTTCTGGTAAAGGCACTTCTTTACCTCTTAGCTGGCCAAGTCGGAACTTTCGCCACTCATGATAATCTTTTTCCCAAATGAATTCATACTTTCCCATCTTAGCGACTTCTCTAGCTGCGATATGATCGTAATCCTCGATTAAGGCAGGGTTAATGTTTCCTAAAACTAAGTGAACGTTAGTGAATATTTCAGGCATAAGCTTCCGAGTGCTCGTTAGAATAACTTGGATGTTTGCATGCCTTCCCCTTGAGACTGTACTGACAACCTCATACTTGTCAGCCTCCTCAACTATAAGAAGAAGGGGAGTCTCCCACACGATTTGCGTGATGCGTTTCAGGAACTCGCTTATTATGATCTTTTCCACGTTACTGTCTACTATGTTAAAACGGATCGACAGGTTACCAGTGGTTTGCCTTATCGTATTCAACATTTCTTTAACTGTTCGGTCGACATCGGCCCAAACGTTGAATGTGACAAAGGTCTTGAACATGTCGCTGTCGACTTGAGGGATAGTTTTGTCATAACTAACCTCGTAGGTGTTGAACATGTATTCTCCATGAGGATCAATGACAACGATTCTTTTTTTACCTTGAATCTGTGGGATAACGTAGTTCCCAATCATGAACGTTTTGCCATATCTTGTTGGAGCAAAAAAATACAGATGGCCAATATTTGGATCAAGAACCTCAAAAGGAACCTTAACCTCTTCTTCAGCTTTAGGCTTTGAAATTATTGTTGGTGGAGTTTCAACAATAGGCGGTTGAATCGTTGCTTGAGGTTGAGGGCTGATTTCGGGTTCTTTTGATTTTTCAATGACCTCAACTTGTGGCTCCTTTAGAGAAGTAATGATCTGTGAGCCTGATAAAACTCTTCGGTTTATCTTCGCATTTGGGCCAATCTTTACTGTCTTTTCGGTGGAGACAGCCTCTACTATGGCATTTTCTTCTAATGTGATGTCTTTTAATGAATCGACAACGCCTTTTACTATGCAATCTCTTCCTATGTTGATTATTCCTTCGGAAAGAACGTGGCCTTCAACAATCGTTGACTGTCCTATCTCGACACTGCCAAAAGCCTTAACGCTACCGTAAATATGGCACTTTTTGCCTATTTTCAAGTTTCCTTGTACAACCAGATGATTGTTGATCTCGGTTCCATCTGGTATGCTTGCGTCTCCAGTTATCCTGATTACTTCACCTGCAACTTTGACTCTTGCTTCTTCTCTTGCCTTCTCAAGCAGCGGCGTGTCAACATCAGGTTTTTCTTCATAAGTGGTTTGTTCAGGAATCTCTTTAGGTCCCTTGTCCTTACGTCTGAAGAATTCGACGGCCACTGGCGTAAAGGGAGCTCCAAGAAGGATGAACGGTAATATGGTTAACGGGTTCACAAGATCAGCCTCCCATTTCCATTTTTATAGAACCCATTAGAGCTGTTGTGCCCGTTTTTCCCATTTTTTCCATTACCATTAACGTTGCCATTGTGTTGCGTGTGGTTCCACTTGTGGTTCCCATTTCTCGTTAAAATTAAGTCAACGAACGCCTTGGTGCAACAGAACGCCATCAGTAGGAACGCAAAGGTAAGTGCTGGAAGCAGCCACAATAAGCGTTTTCTGTTATCAAGATAAATTCCCGAACCAATTTCGAAGAAAGGAGCAAAGTTTCCAACCGTGCTATAGGTGAAGACCGATAATACGAAGAAGTAAAAGCCAGTATTTCCAAACAGATCTCTCGCTCCTTCATGAGTTACATAGACAGTTGCTCCAACTCCCCAAGCTCCCAATACAAGGATAGGCATAAAATAGATGCATAAAAGAAGAGTAAGCTCAGCTTTCTCGAACAAACTTAAGTGCCGCGCCACGATGACGTTCTTAAGATGCTTCATTGCGCATTGCATGTGACCCTTAGCCCACCTATACCTCTGGTTCCAATAAGCCCGCCAAGACGTCACAGCCTCTTCGTAAGCTTCTGCATCATTTACATACCTAATCTGATATCCCTTTAGCACAAGCCTTACTGTGAGGTCGGTGTCTTCAGTCAGCATGTTTTTGTCCCATCCGCCAACTTTGTCAAGCGCTTCTCTCCTGAATCCGCCAACTGTTCCTCCATATTGGGGGACAAGCACAAGCTCATCTCGGGCTTCTTGGTCTACTCTGTAGCCACCAGTCCTTTCTAAAGTCACTATTTTCGATACAATCGAGTCGTCTTCGTTCATGACTACAACTCTGCCTTGAACTGCGCCAACTTCGGGATCAACAAAAGGGGCAACAAGTTTCTCGACAATATCTAGCTGCGGGTAATAGTCTGCATCAAAAGTCAGAATTATCTCGCCAGTTGCAAACTTGATTCCATCATTTAGGGCAGCTGGCTTCCCACCTCCACCGTTCGGTCTGTGTATTGCTTTAATAAAGCTAAATTTTGTCGCGTAGTCGTCAGCTATCTTTCCAGTTGCGTCGGTTGACCCATCATCAATCAAAATTACCTCAAGCTTGTCTTTTGGATAGGTTAATTCGGTCATTCTTTGGAGAAGATTTCCAACCACAAACTCTTCGTTATGTGCAGGTATCAAGACACTTACTTTTGGCATGTAAACGCCTACAACTCTGTGGAATGACTTTACAAACGAATGCGATTTACCAAACAACGTGAAATACGTAAAAATCACGTGTCTAAACATGTACGCAGCCATAGCCAATACAAGTAAGGCAGTAATAATCGTCAGAATCATTGTTGCGCCTCCCTTTTAAGCCACGACATTCCAAGCGCCCATGTTGAAACAACCCAAACGAAATCCACGGTAGGAGCTAAAACAAAGTGTACAAACTGAAAAGCAGGTAAACCGAAATTATAGGCTATTGCAATAACTGTTGCAAGCCGACTGAGATTCCATGTAAACCCAATGGATGCACTTAAAATGAACCATACAAGTTTTGCCTTAAGATCACCCTTCAATAGACCGATCGTTAAGGCTGATATGAACGAAAAAATCAACAAAGTTATTAGTCCTGAGCATTCCAGCCAAATTTGGAATCCAACCACAGTCCCATCTAATAATCGAACATACATCAAATATAAAGGACTAACGTAATACGTTTTAACTCCAGAAGCCTCCAGAACTGCTGTTGTAATTCTGGCTGTTACGTCCCACGCTGAGCCAGAAGCTAAGAACAGAGCTATGATTAAGGCTACGCAAACCATTATAATTGCGTGACGTAGCATTGGTTTTTCTTTCTTGAGAGTTGTGTACATTCTCCTTTGCTTACTCCGTATATAGATTTTCAATATGGTGTTTTGGGACTGTATTTTCAAGTCAATAATAGAGCTTCGTCTTTGATATCAAGGTTTTTTAGAGATCACTGTCAAACTTTCGTATACTTCTTGTTATACAAATGTTTACACATGTATACTGGCTTAAAAATTAACATAAATATGTATAAAAAATTGACCTTAGAATTTTCGAAAAACAAGCCATAAAACTTCAAAAAGAAATGAAAAATAGTATGTGAACCTTCTGCCAAGAAATATAGTTGTGAGCATAATCCTTAGTGCTTAATCAAAGGTATATTATCGATAACGAAAAAAGGCCTGATTATTAATGTTTTTATATGAGAATTTTTATATGAAAAATAATCATTAACAACTATAACTGATAAAATAGTATTATTCGAAATCCATAGGCAGAGATTCAGTATGATGATCCAGCGCGTCCCAACTGGAATTCCAAAATTCGATGAGCTGATCGAGGGCGGTTTCCCAAACAACAGCATGATACTTCTCGTTGGATACCCTGGCGCTGGTAAAACAACATTTTCCGCCCAGTTCCTATATAATGGCGCAGTGAAAAATCGAGCTAAAGGAGTCTATGTCTGCTTCGCTGAGACTAAGGACACTTTTTTACGTAACGCGTTAAGGTTCGGCTGGGACTTTGAACGTCTGGAACAAGAGGGCAGAATCGCCATACTTGATTTGTCAGTTACTCGTGAAACAGGACTTCAGAAAAACCTTGACCTAATAATGGAAACCATGACATCGCTAAACGCGAGTAGACTGGTTATTGATTCTTTCACCGCGATCAGCATGGGACTTAAGGAATCAATTGACGTCCGCGTAATGGTTCATCTATTATACAAATTTCTGAAAAAAGCAAACTGCATTTCTATATTAATAGTGGATCAGCCTTGGGGCACGTTCTCGATGGGAGAGGGAATCTCAGAATTTCTCGCTGATGGCATTATTTATTTAGAGACATACTTTGATGAGAACGACATGTTGTGTAGAAGGCTAAAGATTCTCAAGATGCGTGGAACAAACCACACCAAACTGCCTTATCCTTATGACATAGATGCAAATGGTTTCTCCATTATCAAAATCAAACCCTCAAAGTTAAAAGTGAAAGAACACAAACAAATGGTAAAATCAAAGAAAACAAAGACCCTTGGAAAAAAACTATGAACCAATAATAAAAATGATTGCTTCTTGATCCCTGATGGCATTATTATTTTTTACGTGTCTGTTTAACAAATATTTTTTATTAATACTATAGGTTTGGACTATGGGTTCTAATTACAAATTAATTTTCGATATTTAACATAAAAATCTAAAAAACATTATTATTTTTTATGTTATTTCTTCATAATTTTTTTAATAATTAGTTTCATCTAATAGTTCATGTCTTTTGAGAGACAAGGCAATACAACAATACAAATAACGGCTCAAAAGCAGACACCATTCTTTAGTGAACTGCAAGAGTCTTTGCCAATTTCGCTCAACGAATATTACCGGTGTCATCATTGTAATTACCTTATTCCAAAAAAAGGAGCGTTGATCTCTGGCTACGACTCAGAAAATTCTCTTCAGCATATCCATTGCACTAATTGCGGAAGAATCGTCACATGGTCTCCAGGAGGCAGTAAAATTAGAAGCATGGCAGAAGGTCTTTTCCTGATGGTAACAGGCGGAATAATGGCTTTTCTATTTTACCCATTTTTAAATATTTACGGTCTACAAGCTGGCTTTACTACTTCATTATTCGGCATAATTAAAGCCTTGTTTCTCTAAAACATTTTTATAATTTAATAATTGATTTGGAAACCTTTTAAACACATTATTTTTAAATGTGTACATATTGCATATACAACGTGGTAATGGTATATGCCGAAGATTGAAATTGACTCAAGGGCTGAGCTTCTTTGTACACGTGTCACGCAGGTAATAAAGGAAGCTGTAATCCACGAATCTCAAGTGGAAGGGTTAACACCCTCGGAATGGCTACGTAACCTTATTGTGAAAGAACTTAAAGAAAGAGGGGCGCTTCCAAGAGTCTACAGATTCCCAAATCTGGAAAAATCGAATTTGGAATAATAAGACATAATATATTACTTGAATAAGTAAAAAATTTATAAAAAATGTTTAATTTTGGGCTCCAAGAAAAAATTTCTAAATACAGTGGAAAAAAGAATTCTATGAAAAAATAGAAAAATATTGGCGGTTGATTAGAAGAGTATTACGTTATTTGTATTGTACATAAACCTCAGATGGCAAAGGCTTTTTCTTCACAAATAGTTCGCCTTCAACACGTTTGAAGTACCCTATAACATCTTTGCCTTTCATTGTCAACGTGAAAACGCTGGCACCGTCATTAATCTTCTCCTGAAGGAGATCTTGACTTATCAGAAAATCAATGTACCTTCTAAGCCTTGTCCAAGACAAATTTGCACGGTACATTATATGTGTAGGTTTCTTTTTACCCTCTGCGACTGCTTTAAGAATATCTATGTAAATCTCCATTTGTGACCTTCTGGTCATTTTTTATTCGCCGAAGTCTATTCGGCAATGTTTATTAATAAGCTTTATGAACTATCAGTTTTTTCAATACTAACTATCAACATGATTCCAGTAGTATGAACTAAAGTTTTAAGTCGAAACTACTCTTTCAAGGTTTCAAGTATTCTGATAACCTCATCAATTGGGCGATTAATCTTAACCTTCAAATAAACTAATGTATCCTGGTTGCCTGATGGTAGATCAGTTTTTTCCTCCAAGCTAGTTGCCTTAGCATCAGTCTTTTTAGCTTTACCTGCCTCCTTGTAGACTGCTTGAAGATTCTCACATAGTTTTTCAAATTTTTCGATCAATGCGTCTAAGTTTTTCTCATGCTCCATCAGCGTAGTAATGAGCAGATCAAGGTAGCTCGATCTTCCTCTTTCTTCCGAGCTCATTATGCATCCTTCTTGTTTTTTTACACTGAGAATCTTACTTTTCGTCGCATTTAAACCATTTGTGAACACTTAGGCTTGATGAGTAATTGCGTTGATAACTTTATAAGTAATATACTTATTGAAAATTATAACCTATCATCCCTATATGACAACTGTACTTGTCGTCCATCTTGAATCGTCTGATATCATCACGATACAAAATCCACATAACTATTTAATGCGCTTCATTTCAGCTAAAGCAGATTCGGAATTTCTATAGTTTCCAATCAATAGCGCCTGTTTTTTGCTTCAAACAGACCCTTGAAAGATTCGTGATAATCATTAAAAACCAAAGCGGCGAATAAATCAAGAAGAAAATTACGAACTCTAAAAGATTAAATGAGTTGCCCATCTTTCTTGACAGAAAATAAAAAAAGGAGGAGTATGCGCCGATGTTGCCTACCATGAAGGCTAGGTTTCTAAGAATTGCCAGCGAGGTAGACGTAAAAGCTGTTGGAGCCAGAAGTAAGGTTGTTTGGGTGGAAAGCAGTAAAAGCGAAAAGTAAAACGTTTTTAGGAAAATCTCATCTGGTATGAACAGTGTGAATAGGAAAAAGGGCAAACATGGAAAAATGAAAAACAACGCGGGCAATAGGACGCTGGGATGAGACTTAGCCATTCTTACAAGGTCTTTGAAATATTCTTTAAACCACAAAGCGCTTCCAAGCGCCCATCTTTTTCTCTGTTTAAACCAGCTGCTCCAAGAGGAAGGCGCTTTAGTGTAGACACGAATGTTTCTCACAAATTTGTATCGAACCCCATTTATGAAAGACCTTGTTCCGATGTCAAGGTCTTCCATGATGACTTTTCTGAAACCTCCTAAAATCTTAAAGGTTTCCCGTTTAACAGCGAAAGCTGCCCCGTTCAATCCTAAGCATCGACTGAGTTTCTTAGAAAAAAGCCAATTGGTAAAATTAAAGCCTAAGTAATCGTAGCTCACAATTTTCGCAATGAAAGAGTCTCGGATGATGTCTTTCTTTACCTCAACTATCTCAGCATCCTCAATCTCTTTACTAATCTGTCTAAATAACGCTTCCAATCCAGAGTCGAGCATCGTATCGGAGTCAAGAAAAAACAATATTTCCCCCGTTGACTGGGCAACCACTTCATTGAGAGCATTAACCTTTCCCTTTCTTACGCCATTAAAAACGAAACGGGTCTTGCCTGAAAATCTATTTGCTAAACAAAGGCTTTTCTCAGTCGGCTCATCAACGATAACAAATATCTCCTTTTCATCATAAGGATCCTCAAGTAGACGACTAAGCAGAGGCTCAAGAAACTCGGACTCATGGTAAACCGGAATGAAAACGCTGATCTTTGGTGCCATCGGACTTGTCATCTTCAATGTTGGGCATTCATTTTACTCATTTTTGTCCTGATTCTCATATGAACTTTTCAATACAATGAAGTAAAGCTCTACACAGTTGCGCAATGTTACATAGGTCCTTGTTGCGCCTTGGATGCTATGTTCCTTGGCCAACACGTTCAAATCGTCTAACAGCATCCGAAGATCATGAATTTCGTCCTTGTTTTCAACAATGGCTCTAGCCTGCTTACCTAATAAACTGTCTTTGGCCGACATATCATGCTACCACTCTAAGCCTTGAAACTTACAACTGTAAATTTCATCAATCTATGAAACTTATATTTTTTTATTCAGATCGAATAATTGGCCTTGGTCTCATCAAAAAGGTTTAGTTACAAAATAAGTTTAAGATCACGCTGCAAAAAATTCGTGATTAATAGTTTAATCACAAATAATTTTTCTATTTACACTAAACCATTACACTAAACTGGTTGGACATACCAATTTTCAGTCTCAAACACAACATCAACTGTATAATTAAGAGACTTCGATTACCTATGAGTTATAAAATGTTATATTTTCCATTTCAACCATAAAACTTTTATTATAAATAGAAAATTTTGAACCAATTTATTATAAAAGTTTATTTTTACGCTTTTTCGGTAAATATAAACGTTGGCTTTTGAGTCTATTCGTGATTAACTATAAACTATGGCTGAGCATAAATGTCATAACTTCGAGAATTTGTCTTAAGAGCTTCTCTGATTAAGCGTTCTTTACTTTCCAATATCCTATCGTAATAAACTATTAATATCCCAGCTGGTAGTGCTCCAAGTCCTGGGTAAATCAAAATTCTAAAAGAATAGAAAGGTGACCAACTCGAATTGATCATTAGAGTGAAATTGTTTCTAACGCAAACAACAAATACAAGATATTCTGAAGTTGTCTGGACAATTGTTGAAGCCGAAAACACTTTTTGTGTTGAATTAAAAATGCATGATAGTAAAGGTGCAGCTTCAAGGATTATCTCACCTCCACGCGATGGAAGAATAGCTATACTTATACCTCCAGGGGTGTTAGCTTCAATATTTATTGAGAAGGATGTCCCTATGTCGATTGGAGGTAATATCCAAGTGTCAATCCAATAAGAAATATTTCCAGTAAGCTGCTTGCTAGGACCTTTCACAATAAAAGTCTGAGGCATCTTTACTAATGGAAGAACTGTGGACATAAGGATAACTACAAAGCCAGTAACAAGTAGTAAAATTCCAATAGCTTTCAATTTACGCATGCAATAGCACCATTTAAAAGAATATTAAAGGAATTTTTCTGCATAATGGCAGGAAACAAAATGTTCTGGTCTTATTTCTCTGAGAAGTGGTTCTTCACGACTGCATAATTCAGTTGCATAAGGACATCTAGGGTGGAATCTGCACCCTGATGGTGGATTAACTGCGCTTGGAACCTCTCCGGATAGAATTATTCTTATTCTATTTTGTTCAGGGTCTGGAATGGGAATAGCTGATAATAGGGCTTGAGTGTATGGGTTAAGAGGTTTATTAAAGAGCTCATCTGTCTTAGACAATTCAAAAATTTTTCCAAGATACATTACAGCAACACGATTTGTTATCTGTCTAACTGAACTTAGATCGTGAGATATATAAAGATAGGAAAGTCCTTTTTCTTTCTGTAAAACAGTAAGCAGATTAAGTATTTGAGCTCTTATAGAAACGTCCAATGAAGACACAGGCTCATCAGCTACTATTAGCTGTGGATCAAGAGCCAACGCTCTAGCTATGGCTATTCGTTGCCTTTGTCCTCCGCTAAATTCGTGTGGATAGCGCTCAGCATGGTACTCTTCTAAGTTGACCATCCGTAGAAGTTCATAGACTTTTTCCTTTCCCTTTCTT
>JAGTQS010000010.1:20652-29663 GCA_018397055.1 Candidatus Bathyarchaeota archaeon
TTAGTATGTCATATACAGTCATACGTGGGTCAAGAGATGTGTAAGGATTTTGAAACACCATTTGGATGCCACGCCTGATCTTTCGAATTTTTTCAGAGTTTTTGGAGCGAAAGGCTTCAAAAATGTTTATTCCATCAAAGGTTACTTCGCCCGTATTCGGCTCTTCTAAATACATGAGAGTTTTGCCTAGAGTGGTTTTTCCGCAACCGCTTTCCCCCACTAATCCCAGGTTTTCACCTTGTTGAATAGTTAGGCTAACATTGTCAACGGCATGAACCACGCCAATCTGCTTTTTCATAAGGATGCCTCTTTGATAAATTGGATAGTGCTTAACAAGGTTCTTTATTTCAAGTAAATTTCGTGTACTCATATT
This sequence comes from Candidatus Bathyarchaeota archaeon, assembly GCA_018397055.1. Taxonomy (GTDB): domain Archaea; phylum Thermoproteota; class Bathyarchaeia; order Bathyarchaeales; family DTEX01; genus JAGTRI01. The sequence continues at coordinate 21,026 of JAGTQS010000010.1, forward strand.
CAATCCTCCTATGCTCCAGCAAGAGAAAGATTACGCCAAAAGTGACAAGCAACAAGATGGCCATTATCAGTAACTTCTAAAGGTGGAACTTTTTTTGTACAAATCTCTTGTGCATAGGGACATCTGGGGTGGAATCTGCACCCTGATGGTGGATCAATCAAGTTAGGAATATTTCCTGGAATAACCTTTAGGTCTTTGCGTTGGTCGATTCGTGGTACTGCTTGAAGAAGGGCTTCTGTATAAGGATGGCTTGGCTTCTTAAAAAGCGAGCGGGTATCCGCAACTTCAGCAACCATTCCCGCATAAAGAACTTGTACGCGCTGTGTTACTTCAGCAACAATACCCATATCGTGGGTAATCATTACAAGGGACATTTTCTCTTTTTGCCTAAGATCTTTAAGAAGACTTAGTACTTGTGCTTGAACTGTTACATCAAGATTTGTTGTAGGTTCATCAGCAAAAAGAAGCGAGGGTCCACAAGCTAGTGCTCTAGCGATAGCTATGCGTTGTTTCATGCCACCACTCAATTCATGGGGATAGGCCTTTATCCGAAGTTCTGGTTCTGAAATACGTACCATCTCTAATAGTTTAATGACTTGTTCTGTAACCTGTTTTTTTGAAAGATCTTTATTGTGTTCTCGAATGACTTCAGCCAGCTGACTTCCAATAGTGTAAAGGGGATTAAGAGACGTAGTTGGATCCTGAAAAGTCATCGCTATCTTTGCGCCTCGAATTTTCCTCATCTCATCTTCCGACTTTGCTAAGAGATCTTCTCCCTCAAACATGATACTTCCGGCAAGAATTCTTCCAGGCTGTGGAACAATCCGCATTATAGAGAGGCTAGTAACCGTTTTCCCAGAACCTGACTCTCCTACTAAACCAACTGTTTCATCTTTTTCGACTTTAAAATCCACGCCATCAACAGCTTTGACTATGCCTGCTTCGGTGAAAAAGTATGTTTTTAATCCCTTTACGTCTAATAATGGCTCCATCTCATTGTGGCTCCTAGTCTCTTAGTCTCGGATTAAGTGCATCTGAAAGGCCATCTCCTAATAAGTTAAAGCCTAAGACAGCGAAAAGCGTTGCAAGTCCAGGGAAAACTGGAGTCCACCACTCAGTTCTCATATACGTAATTCCTTCCTGAATTGTTATCCCCCATGTTGAGGTGTTTGCATCTCCAAAACCAAGAAAACTGATTACAACCTCGGTTAATATATTTCCGGCAATGAGTAGTGATGCTGTTATAATAACCGGGGTTAAAGTGTTTGGTACAATGTGATGGAAAATTATACGCCACCTACTGGCTCCAAGAGCTTGTGAGGCCTTAACAAACTCTAGCTCTCTGATTCTAAGTATTTCACCTCTTACGACAAATGATATGGTGGACCAACCAAAAAATCCTAATAGAAGAAGGATAAGAGTCAAGCCGAATCCTTGAGCTACAAGAATCATGAAAACCCTTGCAAACAACAGTATTAGAGGTAGTAATGGAATAGTATAAAATACTTGGGTAATCATCAAGATAAAGTCGCCGGCTCCTCCTCTGAGATACCCAGCTATAGCGCCGATTACTAATCCTATTAACACGCTAACTGCCGTAGCTCCTACACCAACATACAAATCTCCACGTGCGCCATGTAATACCTCGCTAAAAACATCCAAACCTGCCTTGCTTGTACCAAATGGATGTTTCCATGAAGGAGGCTGCCCAGCTTCACCTTGGTATAAAGGAAGATAACTACGTGGAGGATAAGGGGCTAACCATTGGCTGGTTAATGCTATGAATATGTAGAAAAGGACGATAAAAAGACCTGCTAACCCTGCCTTGTTTCTTTTGAATCTCCTCCATCCTACAGCCCATTGACTGGCTCCTCTTCTTTGGGTGGTTGTTGTTTCCTGCTTATTTGTTGTTTTTTGTTTTGTCTTTTTAAAAATGCGCATATTTTCACCTACCCTAATCTAACCCGTGGATCGATTAATCCATAGAATAGATCTGTGATGATATTAGCAATCATCAGCATTATAGTTATAATGACAGTTATTCCAACTATTAATGGGATATCCAGAGAGAAAGTTGCTTGTACAAACTTATATCCTAAGCCAGGCCAATTAAATGCCGTTTCTAGTCCTGGTGCGCCAGCTAAGGAGGAGCCGAAGCCTAACCCTAAAATAGTTACGATTGGCGTTATTGCATTTCTAAGAGCATGTTTATAAATCACTGTTCTTTCCTTAAGTCCACAAGATCGGGCTGCTAATATGTAATCTTCTCTTAGAATTTGTAGCATATTTCCACGCATTAAGCGCACAAAAGTTGCAAACTGTACGTATGTAAGGACTGATAAAGGCATAATTAAGTGAGCAATTCTATCAGCAAATTCGCTTCCCCACCATATTTTCGTGATACCCGCTGCTCCACCAGACGGAAACCAGCCGAGATAAAGCGAAAAAACAATAATCATCATAAGACCAAGCCAAAACGTGGGCATTGAGTAACCAAAAAGCGCAATAGTTGTAATTGATACATCTTTCTTAGAGTACTGATGTAGAGCTGAGTATATCCCAATAGGTACGCCTATAGCTACCGCCAAAATGATAGATGGAATCTGCAGCATCAACGTGGGTAAAATTAAAGGCGTAATTATATTAATTACTGGAGAGCCTGAGAGACTCCGACCTAAATTAAAATGTAGCAAATCCCAAAGCCAATATAGGTATCTAATATGTAAAGGCTCATTAACATGGTAATATGCTTTTAGGGCTTCTAAAACTTCAGGAGAAACAGAACGTAAACCTTGTCTGATGAGAGCTATTGGATCACCAGCTGCATTTGATATAATGAATGTTAAAATTGAGACTCCTAGGAATACGGGAATCATGAAAAGTAAACGTCGAATTACGTATATTGTAAGGTTAGCCATTTTGACTTCCTCCTTTTTGCTCACATTTTTTCAAAGTTGCCACATAGTAATAACATCTAAAGATTTAAATGTTTAATGATAGAAAAAATACTGGAGGATCGTGAAAAAATGGAAAAAAGAAAATTAGCTATTAACACACTATTAATCGCTTTGATTTTCAATTTATTGGCTGTTTCAATGGCAGGAACCCAAGCGCTGGTTTCAGAAGTTCAAGAGCAAAAACAAATAACGCAAGGCACAACTCCATTGTTCTCAATCACCCTACTTGCTCCAACAACAAATCCAGTTCGAAGGCAACATGCTGCGTTGATTGCATATGCATTACAATCAATAGGAATTAACGCAAGAGTTGTATATGTTACGTTTTCCGATCTAATTGGACGGTTGTTCCCAGAGGATCCTGATAAAATTGGTGCAACATTTGAAAATGGAGGCTTCGACATTGGCTTTATCGGATGGGGCTTCACCGCTCCAGTTCCAGACATTAAAAGTCAATACCTAGGGTCTGCAGAGGCATTTCCTCCAACAGGAAACAATTATGCCCTGTATAATAATTCAGAAGCAAACGCTTTACTTGAACAGATTTATACGACTCTTGATAGCACTATTCAACTTGAACTTTTCAAGCAACTGTCCTTAATACTCTTTAGAGATAAGCCATATATGCCAATATACGTGACTTCAGATGTTGTAGCTCGAAATCCAAACATTAAGATACATGGCGACGCCAATGTATTCAGCACAATGGCAACTCCATTTGCTGACCTTCAATATATGAGCGGAGTAACGACTTACACCTTTGCAGAGGCTGGAGACTGGACTAGCCTTGCACCTTGGAATAACGTAGACTCCAACTCATTTTATGCCTTATTCGTGTATGGAATAACTCAAGGCGGTCTTCAACTTGTTGACACACGCACTAACACAATGTATAAAAACGAAGCAGAGGAGATAACTGCATCAGAGGATGGCAGAACCTGGACGATAAAGATTAAACCTGGCATATTGTTCCATGATGGCGTAGAAGTTACAGCTGACGATTATCTCTTCACTGAAATGGCAATAATGACTCCTGCAGTAGCCTCTGTAGGCTTGTCTGACAAGCTTGACCGATTTGGCAGACTAGTTTCCTTCACATGGCTTAATGGAACAACAACTTACGTTGACAATTCTGATGGAACACTTACTGAACCAACATCCAGTTTCGTAGCAATAGATAGATACACCTATCAATTTACTATTAATCCACCAATATCGCCATACGCTTTTCTGAACCTTACAGAGACTGCAATTGCACCTCTTCCAAAACACTATTTGGAACAGTTCCCATTCAAACAATGGAACGAGCTACCATATGCAACAGGTCTTCAAGGAGCGTACACGTTCACTTGGGACGTCGCGAAGTATGGCGGCAACGGGTCATATACAGCGTATGGTCCGTTTGGCACAGGTCCGTATGTTTACACAGGATACGACCCCGTTAAGAAGATGGCAACACTCGTTAAATTCAAGGATTACTGGGACCGCGAAAGGCTGGAAAGCTTAGGATACTTCACCGTTGAAAAATACAATGTTGTTACCATTGTAGAGAAGGACTCAGCTATTGCAGCATATAGAAATGGCGAAGTTGACGCTCTTGACGTCAATTATCAACTAGCCACAGACCAAGATATTCTTCGTGAATTAGGCGCAAACGTCTTTGTAGTTCCTGAAATCGGCTGGCAGGAACTTGGAATAAACATGCAACACCCAATATTAGGCACCGGAGTAGACACTCCACTTGGCCAATCTGACCCATCAAGAGCTGCTGAAGCTGCTCGACACGTAAGGCAGGCTATAAGCTATTGTATCCCAAGAGAACTTATAGTCTCAGAGCTTCTAGCAGGATCAGCAATGCCAGGGACGACAGTCCTGAGAGCCTTCGGTGCAGGATTCGAAGATGGGTCAATATCTCCTGACCCGTATGACCTTGAACTTGCACGAGCAGAGCTAGCGGCTGCTGGATATGAAACAGGGGTAAACCCAATTGAACCAGTTCAACCTGGTGCGAACTTGCTTTATGGGCAAGCAGTGCCAATTGAAGGTTACTTTAAGAACCCAATTACGAATGAGCCTTATGTGAACTTTGTAATCAAGATACAGGAAAGTCAAGATGGCGAAACATGGATTGACACTGGATACGCTCCTTTAACCGATGAAGATGGCTATTATCACGCGATGGTTACGCTTGATTGGCCCACTACTTATGTGAGAGCAGTCTTCACTGGGTATGTCGTGTCAACTTCTATATCCGCAAAGTGGCCGATTGTCGCGGGAAGCTATTATGACGAGTTAGTAGCGTCTGGTGCAGTACAACAGATTCTACCACCAGAGATAGGACCAGTTCAAACCATTACGTTGAAGACTATGAGTGAAATCCTGACTAGCGCCACGTCTAATTTGGCAACAAGGACTGACGTTACGACGTTAACAAACAAGGTAACAGATCTTACAAACAGTGTAAACACTTTGACAACCTACCTGTACATTTCGATAGGAGTAGCCGTAGTCGCTATAGTGATAGCCATTGTGGCTGTCATGAAAAAAGCTTAAACAACCCCCTCCTCTCTCCCTTTTTATTTTTTTAGTTAAATACCAAGCAATGATAGAAGTATTAATTCTAAAATCAAAAATAGACCAGTTAACACGTAGACTAATGCTCTTCTTTCAGCAACAAGAGATTCATTCATAGTCCAAGCCTTATCACGCAACTTAAGAATTTTCATGACCATAGACCCCTTAGCGCTGTGCAACATGTCAACAGCACCTCCCGCAAAAAAGAAAACCATGGCCTCTAGCAACACCAAAAATCCAAGAGCATCCAAAACGCGTGCTGTTAAAACATAGCCCGAAAAAAACAGAGATGAGATGACGCTTGCCACAATGTCGAAAAGTGTCATACATACAAATAGGCGTGCAGAGTTCTTAAGAACCTTTTTGGGTGAAAGCCTTTTCTCCATCAAACTATCACCGTTCCAAAAAAGGTTTACACACCTCAAATACTTTTCCAATCTAGGATTGATTAAATTTGAACCAACCGTTAAACAATAAAAAGAAGAAACATATATTGGGTTACATAAAAAGAAACGCCAATAGACTAAAGGCGGAGTTATTGGCACTAAGGAAAAGAGGCTGCAGAGTTTCCCCTCAAGTGAAGCAAGCCGCACATACAAAATAATCAATATTTCTCTAAATAAACCTATGAGGCAATGATTGCCATAAACATTTTTATGAGGTGCGCACGTAATGTAGAAGTTTTATTGCAGCTATGGCTGCAAGAGCTTGAACGAAGACTCTGAATTTCTTTTCAGGTATCCGTTTTAGGAACACTATGCCTGCCACTGCGCCCACAGCGACTGCTGGGAAAACCATAAAGTCCAGTTGTAGCGACTCAGCTGTTATGAGGTTGAGGCTTGCGCTGAATGGCACCTTGAACCAGTTGAGCAGAAAGAAGTACCATGCGCCTGTGCCGATGAATTCAGTCTTTGGAATCTTCATAGTTAAGAAGTAGATTGAGACTATTGTTCCAGCCGCGTTAGCCATCATCGTCGTTACGCCTGCGGCTACACCAGTTCCAACAGCAAACCACCAGTTTTGGGATACGAACAAGTCTCCCCGCCCACTATTCTCAAACCAGAAATTGACTACAAGTATTACTAGAATTATGGCGCCAATTATCGGCTTCAATTGGGAGTCGTCAATTCTCTCCATGGCTACAAATCCTATCACTACGCCTAGTGCAGTCCAAGGCATAAGTCTAAGAAGGCAAGGCCAAACAGCATGCCTTCGGTAATAGGCCACAGCGAAAACGTCAGCAAACATAAGCAATGGAAGAACAATTCCTGTTGAGGCTTTTGCTGGAAAATACTCAGCCATCAAGGGAATAAACAAGATGCTCAACCCCGGAATCCCTGTCTTGGTCAATCCAATAGAGAAGGCTGTAGCCAAGGCTATCATCCATTGAAGCCAGTTAAGCTCAAGCACCAACTATTTCACCACTAGATAAGATCGCTTTTCGGTCGCAAATCTTTTCGTAATAGCCATCGCTGCCAAATAGAAAAGGGTTTCCTCAAATCAAGCATTGTCGCTCACGTATGAAAAATTGTAGCACGCATCAAAGGCTCCGGTCAAAATCCTTAAAGTTTCACCTAGCGAAGTGACGTAGTCTTGTACCTTCAAATTAGTTGTTGTATTTAGGCTACTTTTCATGACAACTGCTTTTAATCCAAGCCACCTATTTTTTCTTAACAACAGCATCCTCACTTCTTCTAAGCTTTGACGCAATATGAATGGTCTCTGCAACAACCAAAAGGCACGTGACCCCTATGCTTAAAATTGTTAACCATACGCCTTACCAGTGGACAATTGTTAGCCTTATCAGAGATAGATGCAACGAAGACCTTAACGTTTTCTGGGATGTCTATATTCACATTTCTAGCAGTAAGCATTAATTTATCTAAGAAGCTCTTAAAATTTTTAATTTATCACTGAGACTTAAGATTAATTAGCAACGAAAATAATTTTAGGCTCACTTAAAGGAATGTAGTCTCTGTATAAAGGGGCTGTGGTCCAGCTTGGTCTAAGATTCGCGCCTGGGGCGCGCGCGGTCCTGGGTTCAAATCCCAGCAGCCCCATTTGTAAACCTAGAGGCCCCATTTTTGTATTTTCTAAAGATGCTCATTCCTTTCATATATATAATTAAACCTTGACGTAAGGGAGACCCGTTAAGTAATCGGAAGGCAACTGAATTTTGGTTGTTTAATACTTTCGAAGAACTTCTATATTTGTCGTTTTTCAAAAGAACAGCCGGTGTAGTAATAGATCCTTTCAATGCCTGTGGAGATATAGTGTTCTAAAAAGACTTGAATAATGGGGTACCTAAGGTCACTTACCCAATAATCATCTGGATCGCACACAGTGTCTTTGTTGAACTGGATCCCAAAAAATGCAGCTAGCGGATTAAGAGCCTCAGCTACGCCTTGGTGTTGGCTTCCGTGCCATTCTCCCATTAAAAAAAGTCCTTCACCTTCATGGGCAAAATGGATTATCGCTACGATTTCGCTTGGATGAAACCGTTTGCTAGGGGCGTTAATCACTAAGATGTCGTAGTTCCGTAGCGTCTTCCAAGTTATCGAATAAGTGTTCTTCTCAACAACGTATCCTAAGGTGCGAAGTCTTTCTGCAAATTTACTTTAGCCAAGCCATGAATCGTCACTTTCTATATCTTCTAGCGCGCCGTGAGCGGAATCAAAAAGAATTCTGTGACTATTTTTTCATCTTTTACTAACCAATTGATAATGTTCTTCCAAAGCTTATAGTTGTCAGCTTCGTCAATTAGCACGTTTGACAAGAATCCTTCGTCTCCAGCTGCTACAACTTCGCCTTCAAAAAATGAAATAGAGACCAAGACGCAAGGTCTTAAAGTTTCTCCTGCACCCATGTTTCCATTATTGTCAAGATCTGCCCAACTGTTGTCGTCGCCCCACGCTAACTTTTCAACATTACAGTGGTCTTTCGCAGGATGTTTCCAGCATGCTTCAACCAACGAGGTACTAGGAGATAATAAAAGAAGGAGTAAAACAACCGAAAAGAGAATACACGAACCTTTAGTCAATTGAAATACCTATTAACATAACCGTTTTATCTAAATATAGTCTAATGCATAATTCGTTCTCCTGTCT
>JAGTQS010000075.1 GCA_018397055.1 Candidatus Bathyarchaeota archaeon
GTTAGCAACAGACACCAAAGATTGTGAAAGCATCGGTTCAACAAATTTAGTAAGTTCCTTAGGAACTGCCCCAAATTCAATAAATTCTACCATGTCTCCCACTTTGTCTTCTAATTGTATAACCCAAAGGTTCAATAGGAAAATCTCTTTTCCTAATGATAACCTCTGAAGGTGCTTGATAACCAAGCGGTTTATTCGTCACTGAAGCATCTGCCGCTATCCACTTTTTAGGTTCACCAAATGGTGGAATTCCGACCATCAAATAGATATGGTTGTAGTCAGAATTTCCGACGGTTTGTATTACCCTGAGTTTCAAAGGATAACCGATATGTCCGAGTATAGACCCCAAAACAATTGTGAGGTCATCACAGTCTCCGAGATGGTATTGAGTAAGTGTCCTAATTGGACTAACAAACAAATCTTTACTTATTGGGTCTCTCGTATATCTCACATTTTTGCGAACAGCATCAAAAACTGCCTTAACTTCTGCAAGCCAATCTTTTTCAGGAATGCACCACTTGTCACCACATCTCTTATTTAATATATCAGACGCAATTGCCCTTATCTGTGGATGCTCTCTGTATTTGATTATCATCTGTTTAATCACTTCCACACGGTCTTTTACATTTCCGGTATCTTTTACTATCATAGCTTTAGGTGGAATTTTTTTTACACTTTCACCAACAGAGCTTATGTAATCTCCTAAATCTTTGCCAGTCTCGTTTTTTAGAGCACGGTTAAGAAATGCAAGTGCACCAAACAAAACAGAAAAACCTTCTAAAAAATCGCCAATTCCAGACATTAACTATGACAATAAACTGAAAACCAGAAAAAGTCAAGCATTGGCTTTTACTATTTCATTGCATCTGCTAATTCTTTTCGCTTCGTGTCAATTACTTTCACGACAAGTTCAATTACATCTTTCGGAACATTTCCCTTTCCAAACACAGCGGATAAATATTCATCGATATATTCTCTGACATTTGCTTTATCCTGAGTTACAAGCATCTCCATTACCTGTCTTATATCTGGAACACTTTTACCTGCTGACGCAAAAAATTTAAATGCTTCAAATATCTGCTTTTCGTCTTTCGATTGTATGGCTAAAACCATTCTTTTATTGAATTCACTAGCTATGCTAGCTGCATTGTTCTTCTTTCTTTGCTTCTGCTCTTTTATTTTTCCACTTTCAAGCTGTTTTTGTTCAACTTGTGTCGGTTTGAGTTTAGCCTGCTGGTTTGATAGTTCAATGAACTTACCAAGTGCACTGAGAACCTCAGGTCCTCTATCAAGGACTTTATCGAACCATGAAGGATTTTCTCCGCCACCACCAGCAAACATTCCAGCAATATTACGAAGTGCGTTTATTTCTTCTGCAAGTTCGAATATCCTTGTCTTCGGTCTGTTTTGGAGCTCATTTATCTTTTCACTTATTTGCGAAATAACATTGCTAAGTTCATTGTGTCTCGGCTCAGAAATTATCTTCTCAACTTTTTCATTGAAGTTCTGCTGTAGTTCTTTTGTTTCTTGATGGAACGATTTAAACATTTCGAGCATTACATTTTGCTGAGCCTGAACCATAGCAAGGACATCTTTGATTGAAAATTCACTTTCCTGCTTTTTAGGAATTAAATTAGAAATTGCACTTATGAGCTCTGCGATGTTGACTTCGGGTTTTCTTTCAACATGTATTGGCATCGGATTATAGTTAACCGGCATCTTCGACAGTTCGATTTCCTCTTCTTTTTCACGCTCTCTTTGCTCTTTACGCATTTCATTAATCATGTCATTTACCATTCTAAGCTGTATGATGTCATTGACAATCGAACTTTGCTGTTGCTGAAACTGCTGAGGCTGGGGTTTAGACATATTATTAAGGATTGCTTCAATTTTAGAGATTACTTTATCTGCATTTTCGCCCCGCAAGCTTTTTATTCTTTCAATCATATCCTGGACGAGTGTAAGATTTATAATTTGCCTCGCATAGTCTTCACCACTACCGTGAGCTTTTGACTGGAGTTCAAATAGCCGGTCTTCCAAACGCTTGGCTTCCTCAAGCCTTCTTCGTTCGGCGGCTTCAGCATCTTCCTTTGCCTTGTTTATTATCTCTGCAAGTTGCTTGAGTTCCGACACAGCCGGAGTTGAAACTGGTTGTGCAAAATCAACTGAACCTGTAAACACCTCTTTTCCAGTGGCAGTGTCAACAGTGATTATTTCATATTTTCCAGCACCGTATTTAGGGACAATATGCTTCGATATAAAAGCATTGACATCGCCATCAATTAGTATGTCTTTCCATGTATAATCAGTCCCAACCTGTTCTGTTTTTCCGAGCTCCGACCTTTTGTATATTCTGATGACTGTAGGTGAAGGCATAACAGCCTTTAACTGTTTCTTTGTTGGAACTTTTGGTATTACTTTTTCTTCTTTTTCCTCTTGTTCTTCGTCTAGTTTCTGCTCTTGAGGACTTTCTACAACAGGTTTGCTCTTCTTTGCCTCAGGAATTTTTCCATTTAAAACAAATTCACTTAGCTGTTTAACTGCTCCAACAATTGGCATCTTTGCCCCTATGTTAAGCCCGTTTGTATTCAAATAGTCAATGTAATCTGCTACGGTTTCCTGACTGAACTCTTCATTTGTCTTTCCATTAGCTGCCAGATATTCTTCAAATTTCTTGAGCCCCCAGAGACGAAGAGTTATCGATTTTCTGGGAAAGTTGTCAATAAGAGCACTCCTAAAAGACTGTATTGCTTCATAGTTTGTCATTTATCACCTCCTAAACACTGAAGGTAATACAATGTTAGACTATTGTCAAGTATTGTTATCAGAAGATTTGCCGTTATTATCAGAATGTGTAATTGGTGGTAAATGCAAATCACTTGGAAGTAAGTCTTTCAGGACAGTATTATTTAACAAAAAACCGACTCCTAGACCAGCGAACCCGTATTTCACAGATATCAACAACACAGTCCAAAATGAGATACTAATTGAGTCTGTGAACACAATTCCGTAAAATATGCCAGCCCATCCCGACAAACATACATTACAAGAAAAAGGCTTGAATTTCATTTTATCCAGAGGCGATACCCTAACAAATGCTACAGCACCAATACAGAATAAACAAAAAAACAGAAAATTTGCAACTGCTATCATGCTACCAATATTCGATACTCAGGAGGTAATTGCTCCTTTCGTAGTTCCTTGACTACATACCAACCTTTTCCTGTCACTGCACTAACTCTCTTCTCTGGTTGTTTTACCAACAATTTCCATACAACAGGATGCCTGAATTTGAACTTCTCAACATCATGAAGCAGCACTTGAACCATTGGCTTAGCTACAATTTTGCCACCAACAGGGTCAGAATAACAACCACGCCTGCCTACCGGTGTAGTATGCATATAAGTTCCAACCGGACAACAAATCTTTGCCAAGACACCCTTAGGTTTAGATATCACAAATGTAGAATATTGACCAGGCTGGCATTCTCTTGGATCTCGTAGTGTTTCATGGACATAGTTCCATGTTTTATACCATGCAAATTTTATTGGCTCACGCCTTACGGCTGAAAATTCTATAACTCCAAACATCTTAGTCACTGACCTTACTATTACTGTCGTTCCACGCGGCAACAAACGACAGAACAAATGCATCTACAAATTCAAGGTAATCAGCACCAGACCATTCACTGGGCTTTGGAAACACCCTTTTTGCAAGTGAAGATGCAAAATTTACCACATCATCTCTGTTCTCAAAACGATACAGCGAGTAATACTTGAAACATTCTGCACCAAAATCACGACCGAACTTTTGCGAACGCTCAGACATTCTCACTGAACCATGTTGTCGACTTTACGATATAGCTCATCAAGCCTACACCTTACATCATCAATCTTCGTGCTCAAATGAGCTATATCATTGTTATGCAACTTCTCATACATTGACAGTTTGTCAAGAATTTCACTCTTCAATGCTCCCACTCCGTTTTTGACAAGTCTGTTGAATGAAAATGTAAGACCAACAAAAGCCACGAGAACTGATAAAATTAAACCCAACAATGTAAGTGTTTCTTCAACATCCATACAAGAAAAAATAACCTAATCTGCCGTAAAAGTCAATGCTCGTATATCACAAATCCATCCCTAACACTCCAACCTTTGAGCTTTCCAGTCTCAACTAGATGGTTGAGTCTATTAACGACAGTGTCTCTACCATAATTGCCAGGCAAATAACCATTTCTCTTCAAATAGTCAACGATATAACCAACGCTAAGCTTGCAAGATTTTGTCCCATTGTTTTCGTAAGAACCGAGAAACTGCTTTATTTTAGTGTCAATTACGCAAAGCACTATAAGCCTCTTACGGACAGAATAGAATAACTCACTTATCTTTTCTGTCGGCTGCTCCATTGCTATTGCGTATTCCAAATAAGCGAGCCTCTATTATCTTAGCAATTTCTTCATCTGAAAGTTTACTCCGTTTTTTGTATAAATCCATCATTTCGGCCATAAGTTTAAAGTAATCAACTGCAAGCTTGAGTTTATCGTTTGATGCAAGATTCGAACCTTTTTTTAGTGCCTTAACAGCTTGCTCCTCAGCATAATTTATGGCACTAAGCGTAATTGTCTCTATAGCCTGTTCCTGCTTATCGGACAAATCAATCTTGAGTTTTTCCTCGAGAAACTTGATAAACCTATTCATAAAATATGTAGCCACACCAAGAGCCATCAAAAAAACAAAGTCTATGACATGCTTTAACAGTTCTTCCTGCATATTTTACCTCCTTGTTCATTGTTTTTTTACCTTCAATCAATCGCCACCCTAATCAATCCCATAATCTATCGTCTTAAATACAAAATCGGCCAACTTAACGGCCGACAGAGGGAAAAACGGCAAAATCGGCAGACGCACTGCCATTGGTCGTAGCGTATTGCCATATTCAATCCATCTTGCCATCTTTGCACTAATCTATTGCTAACTCCAGATTTAGTCGCTTTCGCAAAAGTTTTACAGCTTCTCCGTAGCTTATTCCCCAAAATTTCATTGTGAGGTCTATGATGTCTCCTCCTTCGTTAGTTCCGAAGTCAAACCAGTCTTGGTATTCTTGTTTATCATAGACAACAAAGCTTGGATGAGCTTCGTTCCTGAAGGGGGAATAGTAAATGAGCTTGTTTCCGACTTTTCGAACTGGTTCTATACCCCACTCTTTGAGCAACTGATAAATTGGCAAACTTCGCTTTATCTGTTGTATTTCTGCCTTTCTTAACTCTTTCATTGCATAAGCTCGCTATGTATATCTTCAATTGCCATGAACGGGAATTTAAACCTAAATTCCGAGTCTTCCTTTAGCTTTTTGATCCATGCTTGCCAGAGTTTTGATTTCGGTTCAACTGGATAGTATCCTCCTGTGCCACCTGTTTTAGAGCCCATTCCTTCAAAGAAACGGACAAACGGGTTTCTGGTTGCATGTCCAGCAGTAGTATGTGCAACTACCCTGCAAGAGGTCGCACCACTACAGCATAGACAGTCCCTGAGTTTGTCGGCAAATCCCCCGTCTCCTCCAGTTCCAGTGCCACTACCAGTCAAACAGCAATAAAGAATGACTTTGATGTCTGTGTTGTTGTCTTCAGCAATGGCATTAGCAAGTTTTGAAACATTGTTGAGGTCAAATCCGAGCTGTATTTTTCGAGATGTTCCATGACAAAAAAAGGCAACGGCAGATAGTGGTTTGAATCCCTGGATTAAAGTCAGAACTGCATCAGTCATTTTAGACTGTGGCATCTTATTGTTGATAACACCTATCTCAGGCTGTAAGCCGTTTCTTCCAGTAAACTGTTCAAATCTCTGTGCCTCAGGTTGGAAAACTCTCGTTGCATCTTTTTTGCCTTGAACATCATACAAAGGAACAAATATGGCAATTCGTTTTTCTGTCATCTCACAATTCTTTCGACAGATATTCCAGTGGAAGCTTGTTCTTTCAAATTTTCAGCAATGTCCTCCCAAAT
>JAGTQS010000011.1:0-2037 GCA_018397055.1 Candidatus Bathyarchaeota archaeon
CTTTGATAACACAAAATACCACCATAAGTCGACACGGCAGGATCTACACCTGAAGTATTACCATGAACGATTTTTTCAGCTTCAAATGCAAACTCGAAAATTTCTTTATCATTCAAACATAACGAAAAAAGGTGACTTAAAGCAGCAGTAGAAGCAACTGCAATTGCAGCTGAGGAACCAAGTCCTGCTGCTACTGGAATATCGGAATCGATTTTTAGATTGAAGCCGAAATCTTTGTTTGTAGTTTCCATAACATTCTTTACAACTGCAAAAATAGGTTCAAGTTGAGAATTTGGATATTTATTCCCTTTTTTTACGCGAAAATCGTAATCTTCGAAGTAATCTGAGCATTTTAGGGCTTTTGATTCAACATATATTTTTTTGTCTTTTCGCTGCTCAGCTAAAACTGTTGCTCTAAGGTCAATCGCCAATACTATTGCTGGCGTTCCGTGAACTACAAAATGTTCGCCCAGTAGTATCACTTTCGCTGGAGCTGAAGCTCTCGCTCGGATCCTCAAACCGATTCCTCATCTAAGAACATGCATTTTTGGACTAAATATCATATATTATTTCATCTAAATTAACAAAATAATTTATCGAATCCTCGATATAAAACAGTTTGACTTCTAAATTCATTAAAGAAAGAGTAATATAGAAAAATGGGTCATTCCTGATTTTTCTCAACTAGTTTAACTTCAAAGTCGTCGATAGAGACCGAGAGTTCACCGTCAGGAGGGATCTCGCCTCTTTCACGTAGAACTTGTCTTGCGAGAAGCCAATAAATTATGGCTAATGCTCTTCTGCCCTTATTGTTTGTTGGAATTGCCAAGTCTATATAGCTGAAATCGTTGTCTGTGCTGCAAAGAGCAACAACAGGTATCCCTAGGCTTGAAGCCTCTTTCACAGCTTGGAAGTCAGCTCTTGGATCAGATACCAAAATCACATCAGGCTCGATTCTGTTCGGATACATAGGGTTCAAAAGCATGCCTGGAATGAAGCGTCCAATTATGGGCGTAGCTCCTACAACTTCACAGAACTTTAACACTGGTTCACGAGCGTAGAGTCTTGCTGCTGCAACTGCAATTTTCGAGGGTTCAAAACGTGCGAGAAACTTCGCTGTAACTCTTATCCGTTCATCTGTTTTTTTCAAGTCTAGTACGAAAAGTCCATCTCCCCTAACTCGATAAATGAATGACTCCATATCTTTTGTTTTGATTTTTGTACCTATGTGTATGCCTGTTGCAAGAAGCGTGTCTTGCGATAAAAGTAGCCCTTCTATTGGCGATATAGTTTCTTCGTCTTTAAACTTTTCGTCTTCTTCTGCCACAGAATGTTCTTCATTAGGTTCCTCTGACATGTAAATCAACTCATTATATTTTTAAACTTGCCATACGTGCTTTTTCACCTAAGCTTTCTTCGATACGTACAAGTTCATTAAGCTTCGCAATTCTTTCCCCACCAACAACACCTGTTTTAATGATGGGAGCCTTAAATGCAACTGCAAGATGCGCTATGTGAGAAGACGCTGTCTCACCGGACCTGTGTGAGACAACTGGTACGTAACCGTTTTCTAACGCTAACTTCGTTGTCTTCCAAGTTTCAGTTAAGGTTCCAACCTGGTTCATTTTGATAATTATTGAGTTTCCAGCTTTATTTTTAATGCCTTTACTTAATCTGTCAGCGTTCGTAACAAAAATATCATCACCGCAGATTAGGCAACCACGAGACTTTTGGGTAAGCTCCTTAAACCCTTGATAATCGTCTTCGTGAACCGGATCCTCTACGTATACAAGACCGTATTTCTCTATAAGGCTCAGAACGTAGTCTATTTGTTCGCCGGGATCACGACTTAAGCCATCTCTAACGTAAATGTATTTATTCTTTTCAGGTTCCCAAAGGGATGAGGCAGCAACATCCAGTCCCGGTTTACACTCAAAGCCTACTTCCTCAGAAACCTTTCGGCACGCCTTAAATACTGCCTCGAGGGCTTGTTCATTAGTTACATTTGGCGCCCAAGCTCCTTCATCTCCCTTTCCA
>JAGTQS010000011.1:2076-29418 GCA_018397055.1 Candidatus Bathyarchaeota archaeon
AAACATTTATGTATCCTAGCATTGGCTTCTGCTGCTGCTAAAAAAGAAGGAGCACCTACCGGCAGGACAAGAAACTCTTGGATGTCTGTAGCCTTTCCCAATGCGTGTTTTCCTCCACCCACAACATTGCCTAGGGGATAGGGAAGGTCGGAGACAAGAGAACCTCCTAGATACTTGTACAGGGGAAGACCGTACGAGTTTGATGCAGCATCAGCAACAGCCAGCGAAACGGCATACGCTGTGTTTCCTCCAATATTTTGGAAGTTATTTGTTCCGTCAAGCTCACGGAGAATTCTGTCAATTTCCTCTTGTTCATCTGCGTATAATCCAATTATCTCCGGCGCTATAAGTTCCTCAACTTTTTTTATAGCCTCGTCAACGCCGCCTTTAGGAAAAGAAATAGCTTCAGCTTTACCTGTGCTTGCCCCACTAGGTGCAGAGGCGCTTCCGAACCCATCTACGGTTATTATGTCAACCTCTATTGTTGGATCTCCGCGGCTGTTGATAATTCTCCGAGCATTTACGTCTTCGATTAGAGCTGACATTTTATGTTGCTTCCTCCTCTTTGTTTATTTTCGGTCTCTCGTAAAACTTTATGATTTCATCTATGATTTCCACATGTGACAAAAGCATACGTCTGCAACAATAACGGGTAACACCTAAATCATCCAAAACTTTTTTTGAGTTTTCGCCAGCTTTAACTCTTTTAGCAAACTCTTCCCACTTGTCTCCGATAACTTTTCCACATGTGAAGCATCTTACTGGAATGATCATCTTATTCACTTCCTTTTAATTTGTTATGTTTTTTATCTGTAACTCTTTTGATCTCTTGCTCTGGCGCCTGGGCCACCGAACTTTTTCGGCTCTTTTCGTCTTGGATCTCCAACAACCATGGTTCTGTCATACTTGAGAAATACAGTTCGCAGATGTGAACTCTTTGTCCACTTAATTAGGGCATTAGCAATAGTCATTCGACAAGCTTCAGCCTGACCCATAAAGCCTCCACCTTTCACTTTTACATTAAAGTCCAACTGCTTCCAAACATCTTCTCCTGCTTGAATCAATGGTTCACGTATTTTTTCTCGGGCGATTAAGGGTTCATAAATCTCTAATGGGATGTTGTTTATGCGTATTCTGCCTTTTCCAGGTTTTACAGTCGCCCTCGCGGTTGCGGTTTTGCGTTTTCCACTAATTACTAATACTCTTTTTGTACTTGACATTTTATGCACCTATTCTTTCCAACCTAAGTTGTGAGCCAGTTCCGAAACTTTGATGTATGAACCTTTTAATGAACTAACATCTACTTCAGGCAGTGTAATTGTTTTTGATTCCCTAAATTCTGTTGGAATACCTGAATAGACTCTTAATCTTTTAATTGCATCCATTCCGCAAGGTTTTTTACGTGGCAGCATACCTTTAACAGTCTTTTTTACTATACCTTCAGGTGTTCTAGGATGAACCGGTCCTTTTCTATGATGCCCTATTTGAAGAAATTTTTCCTTTTCTCTTACGATGCTTAATCTTTTTCCAGAAATAACAGCGTCACCTGCATTAACAATAATGATTTTTTCACCTTTCATTAACCGTTTAGCTACAATACTAGCCATTCTGCCCAGCACCAGTCCCCTTGCATCGATAATTGTAAGTTGGGTTTTTTCGCTTGCAGCCATTGCTATTCACCCTATTATCCTTATGTTTGTTCCTTTCGGATTCTCCTCGACAATTTCTTGTAAAGTTAGACATTTTCCTTTCGCTTCAACTATTTTTGCTTGAGCTTGGTCAGAGAAATCTAGAGCTGCAACGGTTAAAGTGTGCTCTATCATTCCTGAACCAAGAACTTTTCCAGGAACAATTACTATTTCGTTTTCTTTTGTGAGTCTATTGATTTTGCTAACGATAACTGAAATGCGTGTTTTTTTAGGTCGTGAAATTTTATTTGCCACATCCCGCCAAATTCCAACATTGTTTTCTCTAGATTTCTTTTTCAAAAAACGAATGAGGCTTACGAGATTTGGATTTGTACTTCTAACTTGTTTTTTCGGACACATTTATCGCCATCTCCAACTGACTTATGAAATCCAAAATTTTTTCCTCATATATTTTTAATGATTCATAAAAAATACGTTCAACCGGAAGAGCGCCGGTGGATTCTATGTAAAAAATGAAAGAATTTTGTTTTTTATCCAACTTTATTGCCGATTGATTTTTATTACATGCCTCGACGCAATCTCCGCACAGTATGCATTCTATCTCATTTGCCACCCTTACCTTGCCTTTAGTTTCTTCAAACACCCTTTTAGGGCAAATTCTGATGCATTCTTTGCATTCATTGCATTTTGTCTTGTCAATTTTTACAACTGGAACGTATCTATATGTACAAGAAGATACTGGTTGCCATTTTGCATGAACCGTACCTTTTCCAAGTTTCGCGTAAGCTTCTAATCGTATTTTTTGACCGGGAGCAAGTTTCACTAAGGGTATTTTTTCGCTTACGGGAACTATGTGCGGATCCTCAGAAACTAAATTTCCAGAGTAGACTGTTAATGGCTTATTAGCTTCAACATCCAATGTCAAAACTGTTCTACAAAGGTGGCATCCAAGTTCGCTTTTACAACTACATTTCTCGGGAAGATTGTAAGCGTCAAGGTCAGTTTTGAGCGGTATAAGGCCTAACCTTAAAGCCAGAATTTCATCGTGTAGAACAGATGAGTTTTCAATCATCACAATATCATCTAAAGCCATTACGGGAACCTCTGTCAATATTAGACGTCTGATCGTATTAGCCATAAGAGTGTTTATTCCCTCTACAATTAACCGAATTGATTCCTCATTTTTTTCAAGGATGTTTATATCCATAGATCATGTCCTCTTTACAAAATCTAAAAAACATTTTAAACTCTTCTTCCTCTACGTCCACCTTTTCGCCTCGTTCCATCATGAGGAAGAGGTGTAACTTCCTCAATACGACCTATAGTCTTAAAACCAGCGCGAGCTAACGCCCTGATTGCTGCTTGCGCTCCAGGACCTGGAGTTCGCGCACCAGACCCACCCGGAGCTCTGACTTTTATATGAATCGCAGTTATTCCTTTTTCTTGAGCTATTGAAGCAACATAAGCAGCAGACCTCATGGCGGCATATGGAGATGACTGAAGCCTATCAGCCTTGACAAACATGCCTCCACAAGCCTTAGCTATGGTTTCTGCGCCTGATAGATCTGTCATGTGCACAATTGTGTTATTGTAGGAGCTATAAATGTGAACAATTCCCCATTTCTCATCCTTTTTACTCATTTTTATCTGTCTCCTTTGTCATTATTTCTAATGATTGCCTAAAAACATGTTCAGGATTGTTTAAGAGACTGGTTGATGCGTAAAATATGCTGTTTTCTTCTTTTTTAGGTACAAGATAACTTGGAGATGAAACTTTTCGGTTGTTAATAGCGATGTGACCGTGCGTTATCAATTGACGGGCTTGATACATAGTCTTAGCTAGTCCCTTTCTTTGCACAATCGTTTGAAGACGACGTTCAAGTATAGATTCTATATCCAAGTCTAAAACATCGTCTAGAACGGCAGTTTCAGGAAGAATCCCCAAAAACTTCAGCCGGCTCAGGAGTTGTGACTCAAGTTTTGTCCTGCTAGAAGTTGACATGCTTAAAAGAGACCTAGCCATGCTTCGAAATTTTGAAAGCATATCTTTATGGTGCCAAAGTTCCCGTTTATTTCTTAAGCCATACTCTCCAAGTAATCTTAACTCGCTTTCTAAAATATCTTGTCTCCAAGGAAACTTCGGAGTCTCATATTTCTTTTTTTGTTTTCTAGGATCCCCCAACTGGTGCCGCCCTCTCTTTTTTCTTTACGCCAACAACTTTGCCCGTTCTTCCAGTAGACCTCGTTCTTTGTCCTCGAGTTTTTAAACCATAAGAATGTCTGTAACCCTTCCACGACCTTAAGGAAGTCATTCTTTCAATGTCTTGTTTAATTTTCAAATCAAGGTCAGCGGTTGTAAGATGAGTATCTTTTCCAGTTTCCAAATCCTTACGTCGGTTAAGCAGCCATGAGGGTAAACCCAAGTTTTCGATGTTGGCAAGAGTTTCCTCAAGTCTTCTCATTTCAACATCTGACAAAAAACCTAACCTTTTTTCAAAAGGTATATTGGCTTTCCTAACTAAAGCACTTGCTAATCGTTTATTGATGCCTCTTATATTGTTCAGCGCAAAGACTACTTTTTGTGTGCCATCCAAGTCTTTGCCTAACAGGCGAACTATGTGCTTAAACTCTGACATTCCTAATTCTTTTGCTCCTTTTCGAATCAACTAACTACGAAGTGGCACGTTTTTATTTAAATATATCGTTTTAGACCTCAAAAAATAATGATTGGCTTTTGTATTACCCACAATTTTAAAAGGTCAATGGTAAGTTGAAAGCAATTTTCAGATGGTATTGATAATTAAAATAACTTGATAAAAGGACTTAGAAGATTCTGAAAAAATTAGAGGGTTAAAATAATTTTTAAGACGTTTCCCCTCTTTTCTGATAACATTTCGAAGCCTTCTTTCACTTTTTCAAGTGGCATTACATTCGTAATTAAGCGTTTAACGTCGATTTTTCGGTTGCATAGGTAGTTAAAAGCTCTTCTAAAATCGTCTTGGGCATAGGCATAGGACCCTCTAATCTGCAGTTCTCTTGTAACTATAGACAGGACATCAAGGCTCATATTTTTAGAAAGCATCCCAATGATTGTTAATTTGCCACCTATCCCAAGCATCCTTAGTCCTTGCTGAACCGTTGCTTCCAGACCTACGGCTTCGAAAACTACGTCCGCTCCCGAACCGTTCGTTAATTCCGTTATTCTAGTAACCAGATCTTCGGTTTTGGAATTTATCGTAATATCAGCACCGAGTGTTTTTGAGTAATCTAACCTGAAATCAACCACATCCGAAACGATGAGTAGACCAGCTCCTGCAGCTTTTGCTGCTTTTAGGGTCATCGACCCAATGATTCCTGCTCCAATAACTACAGTTGTGTCCCCAAGTCTGACATCTGTGCTATTCACAGCCCTAATACCAACCGCAAGTGGTTCAGCCATCGCCCCTTCTTCAAAAGACACGTGTTCTGGTAGAACGTAGCAATTTAACGCAGGCACTGCTACATATTCAGCGAAAGCTCCACTTGTATGTAAGCCAAGCAATTTTACATTGCGGCAAACGCTACCTTGACCTCTTACACAGGGAGTGCACGTACCACATCGTTTTATGGGGTCCACGGTTACTTTTTCTCCAATGTTTAGGTTGTTAACATTTTTTCCGAGTTCAACAATTTCTCCAGAAAATTCATGACCCATAACTAATGGCGGAGTTCTTCTCTGAGAAACTCCTTCGAAAGCATGAAGTTCTGAGCCGCAAATTCCAACAGCTCTAACTCTAACTAAGACTTCGTCATCTTTTATTTTAGGCTTAGGAACGTCTTCAATTCTTATGTCTTTTCCGCCATACCAGACAGCTGCTTTCATATCTATTCACCTGTCTTCCTCTGTTTTCATAGAATTTATCATTTATTAGTTATTAGCTTTTTTAAGCAACCTTTTGCATCAAAACCGTTATCAACCTTTAATATACATTTTTGTTTAATGGAATTTCGAGGCGTTGAAATTGAAGGCTTCTGTAAAAAAATTATTAAAAAAAATTAAGGAATATGATCCCAAGCCGAATGTGAAACGTTTACATGATGCTCTTTCCAGAACTGAGATTCCTGACCGTGTGCCATTCATGGAACTTTTTGCGGATAACGAAGTTATGGCCGCAATTCTTGGCAAGCGTCTAAATTTCTTTAACAAAAAGCTTCAAAGTAGAAAGCAGTGGAAAGAAAGGATGCTTTCGTTGATTGAGTTCTATGAAATGCTTGGTTACGATTACGTTCGAGCTGACACAAGAGATTTTACGGCAACGGTTAAACAATACAAGATTGATGAAACACTTTTTGCAGCTGGTAACGTTGGCACAAGAGCTTATCGATACAAAACAAGAGATGTAGCTTTTGAGCTTAGCCGAGGACAAAGAACCTGGGCAAACGAAGAAACCGGCATAATAGCAGACTGGAAAGATTTTAATGTATTCCCTTGGGAAGACCCAGAAACAATTGCAGGAGAGGGAAACCATGGTTTAGAGTGGGTTTGCGATCATGTTCCCTCAGGCATGGGCGTTGTCTCCGGCGCTGGCGCAGTTCTTGAGCCTGTGATGTGGATGATGGGAATAAGAAATTTTTATGTAAGCCTATATAGACAGCCTGATCTTGTCGATGCCATGTTCAAGAAGGTTTCAGAGATAAACATTGCACGTTTTAGGTTAGCTACTGATACTAGTAGAAAAATTGTGGCCTTCTGGGGTTCAGATGATTGGGGCTACAAGAATGGTCCTATGATATCGCCTAATATGTTGAGGCGCTGGGTATTTCCGGGTCATAAAAAAATGGCTGAATTGGCGCATTCTAAGGGTTCATTCTATTTGTTTCATTCATGTGGTAATCTTAAGGCTGTCATGGATGACATAATAGACGATATTAAGGTTGACGCTAAGCACTCGTTCGAGGACGCATATCTTTCAGTCACTGAGGCGAAAAAACTTTATGGGCACCGAATTGCCTTGCTCGGTGGCGTCGACATGGATGTGTTATGTAGATGTACACCAGACGAAGTTAAAAAGTATGTCAGTAATGTTCTGAAAGTGTGTAAGCCTAGTGGAGGATACTGCTTAGGAAGCGGGAATACTGTTGCAAACTATGTTCCACTTGAAAATTACTTAACAATGATTATTGTTGGATTAGAAGAAGGTTGGTACACTTAAAGACAACAGCTTAAATGGCTTTCAAGGAAAAAGGTTCGGCATGAATGTTCCTTTTAATGAG
The DNA here is from genome assembly GCA_018397055.1 of Candidatus Bathyarchaeota archaeon. GTDB lineage: Archaea > Thermoproteota > Bathyarchaeia > Bathyarchaeales > DTEX01 > JAGTRI01. The sequence continues at coordinate 8,979 of JAGTQS010000011.1, forward strand.
GTTTTTCCAGAAGAAGCTCAGAAGCTAATTGATGTTCTTGGAAAGCCTGAAAAAGGTGAACTTGGTTTCGATTGGCAAACACAAAGCCTGACACGTCTTAAGGCTATCAAAAGGCTTAAGGTTCTCGAGGAAAAAGGCCTCTTACCCGCTCCAAAAAAGTGTGGTGGCGTAAACGTTCACGTTCATACGAACGAGTCTTTCAGCGCTTTCAGATCTCCATCTGAAGCTGCCTGGCATGGTTACAGAGCTGGGCTTGATGTTTTTGGTATTAACGATCATTATACCATTGCAGGTCACGGAGAGTTTGGTGAAGCCTGCAAAATATTAGGGTTGAAAGCAACATTTAGCATAGAAATTATGGCTATGCACGATGAGGCGCGAAAAAATGGAGAACATACTAACGATCCAATTAATCCTGGAAGAACATATCTGTGCGGAAAAGGTGTTGTTCACGATTTAGAATCGCATTCACGTAGCCAAAAACTTTTAGAGAAAGTTAGAGCCGCCTTTGGGAAAAGATGCCAACAGATGACTGAAAAAGTCGATTCGTTATTGAAAGATGCTGATTCATCTTTAGGTCTTCCTTTCAGCGATGTTTTGAAGCTTACTCCAAGGGGAAACGTAACTGAAAGACACATTGCACAGGCAATAGCAGAACTCATAATCAAAAAGTTTCCCAAAATGAGGCAACGAAAACTTTTTTTAAGAAAGTTTCTAGGCAAATTCGAAGAAGACGAAATTTGCAGCATAGACCTTTTTCAGGACTTAATAAGAAACCTGATTCTCAAAGCAGGGGGGCCAGCCTATGTGGTGGAACCAGTTGAGGCTTTTCCAAGCATCGAGGACACAGTTCAGCTTTTCAGGGATTATGGCGCAATCCCGACGTATCCTGTCTTAGGCACCCCTGTGACCGAGAAAGAGGCGAATCTTGATTCTTTGTTTCGTGAGCTTGAAGGTTATGGCATTTTTGCGGTTGAAGTGATTCCAAAAAGAAATACTAGGCGTAGACTTCGGGAAATTGTTAGAACAGCTAAAAGGTTCAGGTTCCCCGTGTTTTACGGGACAAAGAATAACACGAAAAAAGTTGAACCTTTACTTGACAAGTATTCTCTGGATCCCGAGTTTCTTCCTGTTTTTAGGCAGGGAGCCTATTTGATTCTTGGGCATCAGTTTCTCTCTAAGTATGGGGGGAGAGGGTATATAAATCAAAAAGGCGGCTTGACAGTTGAAGACCGAAAAATAGGATTAAGACTATTTTCTTTTGCTGGAAGCTTAGTATGGCCGGAAGAATCATTGGAATGGTTAACTGCGATTGGGGAAGAAAACGTTTATAAATTGATGTTTGGGCTTTTCACGTTTCTAGGAAGCGATGAAATTTCTCAATTAGAGGTTAAGCCAGGTTTCAAAATATCTAATAACTTACTTCGTAAAATCCATATTAAGGACAATTATTGTATTTTTGCTGACAAATTTTCAGCTCAAGAATTTGAGGACCAAGTGAGAAAACATGTTGTTCCTATATGACCAATTAGTTGTTAGAATTTATGTTTATGCCAGAATGCCAGAAAACTATCACGTAGAGCATGCGTTTCTAAAAAGCGTACATTATTCGGTCATATATAAAAAAGGCTTAATTTGATCCGATCAATGTATAACACTATGAAGATTTGTGTAAATCAAATTGTTTTATGACGTGGTTTTAGCTGCCTCCACAGATGTATCGTTCCTGCGCTGTTTTTAAAGGGCATCCTCCTCCGCAAACGTTCAGAGTGGGGCAGTCGTGACATTTCTCTGGTATATATTTTCGTGCTCTTATCTCCTCGCAAAGTGGATTTTTCCAAATTTTTTTCCAGTTATCCTTCAGGATGTTGCCAACTGATGTGAAATAGCTTTGGCATGGAATAACGGTTCCGTCAGGTTCAATACACATACTTATGCGGCAGGCGCTACAGCTTTTTATTCCCAATTCAAGCTGCAAGGGGTTGAGGACGCAGTATTCCGTAGGCGTGTACCATGTGAACTCCATGCCTAGCTTCCGTGCGTGATTTTTGATTTCTGTCAAGATAGGTTCCAATGATGCTTCGTTTAGTGCAAAATCCTTAGCGATGTCTGGAGCTTTTCCAGAATAGATGAGGCTGTTACAGGCAAACTGTTTCAGTCCGAGGCTGTTGAGAAAATCAATCGTTTTCACGATGTCTTCAACATTGTGTCTGTTAAGGGTCGTGTTGGTTAGTGTGTAAATAGTTGAGTCAATTGCATTTTTTAATCCTTCAACGGTTTCCCTCCAGCTTCCGTCGACACCTGTAATTTTATCGTGAACTTTAGGGTCATGAGATTCGATTGTAACCTGAATATGGTCAAGGCCTGAATCAACAAGAGACTGATAATAAGATTTATCCTTGATTCTACGACCATTCGTCACAAGACCACTGACCAGACCTATTTTCTGGGTGTAAGCAATAAGCTCAGGAAGGTCTTCTCTCAGTGTTGGTTCACCGCCTGTGAAGACCACGTGCGGGATTCCGAGACTTAGGAGTTTATCCATTACTTTAAACCATTCTTTCGTTGTCAACTCCTTAGTTTCTCTTGGTCCACCAGCGTAACAGTGAAGGCATTTATTGTTACACCGATAAGTTATGGCCAAGTCCATTCTATAGGGCGCGCTTAGATCCTTTGTTAAAGGCTCCATCTTGTCCACACCGAGGTAAGAAACTGGACAAACATCAGGCGTCTTAGCGAAAGTGTTAATTATGAATAAAACATCATGGTAGTCTTTCAAGGCTGTTTCAGCATCAACCCTGTAACGTTTTTTAAACTTTTTAACTACATCTTCATCGGTCTCACCATTCATAAAGGAATATACGTACTCGGCAGCTGTACGATTAAGAAAGAGAACCCGAGAACCATTAACAATAAGTACACCATCACCATCAGGTTCAAAGCGCAAATGAAGCCGAAGCCCCTGATAGTTACCTTCCTCAACTCTTAAGTGATGAAGGGGAACCTTGCGTTTTGATCTTAAAATCCTGCCAAGTTTACTCATCTACCTTGCACCTCCATGCGCACATGCACACGCGCAACTTACACAAGCGCACGCACATGCACAATGAGCACAAGCGCACACGCAGCTCGGTCGACTCTTAATTGAACTTTGACTTGTTTGCATTGGCTGTGTAGATTGAACTATGCGATTTGTGAAGTCTTGAACGTTCTTCACTATGTTATTCGCTGAAGTTTCCAATCCTTTAACAATCTTGTTAGCAAGGTCTTGTCCAGGTATAGGCGTAGGCTGACTTGGAGCTCTCGTGGAAACCTTGGTTCCAGTCGATACAGGAACTGTAGGCGGATAAGGACCGTGCCAGTACCACCACCAACCTGGTCTTGGAACAATGATGATGTTCGGTGGAAAGGCGTCTCTAATTTTTTCATTGAACATTTCGCCTGCAAGGAGCCATTCTAAGTTTTGGTCTAGGACGTCTCCTCTTAGTTCAGGTGTTCCAGCTTGCGTAACTTGGATCCAAGCTTTGTTAACCACCGACTTGTAATAATTCACCGTGTCGATTCTCGAGTAGCCTCGTATCTTGTGGTTTACAGTATCTCTCAGTTCCAAGTATGTTTGAGCGAGCTTAATTTCGTCGAGGCTTCCGTCTGGATGTAAGGAGTCTAAAAAATCAATCTCATAATACCGTAAATTAGAAGGTTGTCCTTCGCTTTGAACCTTCTGAATCTTTATAACGGGTTCTGTCTCTGTTACCATAACTATACGTTTGTAAATGAGACCAAATAGAATCATTGTGAGAACTCTAACTGGCTTTGACCCAAGAACTACCGCCGCCTCAACTGCTGTAAGATTTCTCGCTGCTCCAAGTGCTTCGACAGCTATCCGCGGCTTTTCATAATCAAATTTTCTGAATCTTGTTGCAATTAACATCACAAAGCCAACTGCCGCTAGAAAGGCCGCTCCGATCGCGATGTAACTCAGTATATCTGGTCCTGGAAGTTCAATGTATCTTTCAGGAAATGAGACTCCGACGGTGAATTCAGACCATGGTGGCCAGTCTGTTCTTTCCCAATAGACAACAAGGTGATCGTTTACAAAGTCAACATTGTCAAAAGGTCTTCCAATAATGTATTTAACCTCGTCGCTTGTAACTCCACTTGGAAGAATCATAGCTACTCGAATGCTGTTGATGACACCTGTGGCGTCTGGAAAAGTCGTTGGGAAGAACTGCATTCCCCAGTATCCTCGGTTAGTATCATCTTGAAAAAGCATCTCTGGAACAGTAGTATACACTATTAAAGTGTAGGGTTGACCCAGAACTATCGGTGCGCCTAAATAAACATCAATAGCATAATAACCGTCGCTTGAAGCATCCTCGTACCTAAGGACGCTGCCTATTAAATCCTGAACAATGTCAATTTTGAACCCTTCCTTAGGCATTCCAACAGTTACAATGCCCTGTGGCGAGCCGCTTGTGTAGGTTAAAGTAATGTTATACATTAGGTTGATTGATCGGTCCTTGTTAATTGTGATCTGCACCCATACTTTGTTAACCGTGTACGTCACTGCGCCTTTGACTGAAAAAATACACGGCGCTGCGCATAGAACAAGTAAGGCTACAAGTACATAGGCAAAGTGGTTAGGACGGATTCCCTTTACCATGTTGGCTCCTCGGTTAACTCAAACTTGTTTTTACAATAGCTGCATGTCAGATACGGCTTTCCAGTTATTACCTCAACTTTGGTCGGGTCAACAACGGCATTGCAAACCGGGCAGTGAATTTCCTTGACAGTGACAGGTCCTGAGACGGTTAAGGTTTGTTTGATCTCTATTGGCTTCTTTTCTCTGCTGAAGAACAAGATTGCTACCGCAATGGCGATAAAAATTAGTCCCTCAAAAAAATACTTGATGCCGAGGTTAGTAGACATAATGAAAACGACGCCTAGGAAGATCAGTATAGCCGAAGCCGCATAAGCAAGATACTTCAGCGCACCCTTTACCATATGCTTCAACCCTAATACAGAATTGGTCTGTTTCTTTAACAATTATTTTTTCATGTGACGCAAGGCAGCTATAATTGCGAGGATACCAATGACAAGTAAGGGCATTACTGGTAGATAGTTAACAAAGAACTGACGGCCATAAAGGAACCATGTTAAGCCAAGAGTTGAGATTATAAGGCCCCAGGAAAAGAGGCTGAAAGTGCTGCGTGCATACCTGTCTTGTCTGCCTTGTTGCAGCGCTGCTAGCACAATGATCCATAGACCAGACAACATAGCTATAATAGATGGTACCTCAAGCAACCCAATAAATCCAACGGCTGAAAAGGCTAAGCGAAGAGCAACAATAACGAGGAAAATGCCATATGATAAAATGGTAAAAGATGTTTCAGCCACAGTCTATCTGCCTCTTTTTGAAGCCTAGAATTTTTCTCCGCATTCAGGGCAGAACTTAGAAGTTGCTGGAATAGATTTTCCACATTTAGGACAATTTTTTGTAGCTGTTGTTTGTCTCTCTAGTTTTGTTCCGCACTCAAGACAAAACTTTGATGTTGCAGGAATCCGAGCGCTGCAGTTGGGACAAATCATTACTGCTACTGATGGCACAGCTTCTGGTCCTGTGGGTTGCATCACTTGTGGGATGAGAACCATTCCCGTTCCAAGTCCTGCTCCAGGCGATTTTCCAAGCTCCTTCGCAGCCTCTTTCACTGTCTCCATTCTTAAAACGGTTTCAGGCGCTGCTCTTGAGGATTTTATCCAGAATAGTCTTTCCCGGTACTCGGGAGTTGTGTCTACACCTTCGAACCTGAGGTCTACAAGGTCAAGCCCTAATCGTCTAAAGGCGTCGAAAATAGCGTTCTTCACAGCCATCGATGTTTCATCAAGTTTGGTAAACACCGTTGCAAGATCGTACTTTGAGATCTCATCAATTATTTTTTCGTTTATGAAGCCTCGGATGTAGTTGTCCACCTCGATTGTCGAGTAGGCGTTCTTGCCACCAACAACCTCTGTGACGAAAAGCTGCGGATTTTCCACCTTAAACCAGTAACTTCCATAGAGTTGAAGCGGCGCAAGCTCGGTTGTTTGAGCCCGCATCCCAAATTTCCCTGGAATGTTCCTTGTGGAAATAAAGATCACAATTGCCTTAAATGGCGTTTCGTTATATCCAGCTATTCGAGACAAGAAGCCCGTTAATAATGGAAGATTCATCGTCGTAAGCATGTGTCTTCCTGGACCTATGACGTCATATGCCTTTCCATCCCTGAAGAACACGGCAACCTCGTATTCGTGAACTATTAGCTGAGCACCCCACATTATGTTTTCATCAGGATATTTCCAAACAACCTCTTCGGAGCCTGGGTTTCTCCATTCAATAATTTGTGGCATTTAGTTTATCCCTCCAAAATCACTTCTTTTCTAGCGTCAAACGTGCTTTCTAAAGAACCAAGAGACTCCTCAATATCCTTAATTTTTTCTGCAACTGCCTCAAACTTGTTATCCATGACTTCCTTTTTTAGAGCCTTAGATTTATCAACCAGCACGCTGGCGTGGTTGACAAGTCCACTATCGAAGGCAAGCATCTTGTCAAGCTTCGCTTCGTCAATCTTAACGATATCAAAGAAACCAGAATAACCGTATGCGGCATGGTTCACCTTCTGCGTGACTCGGTCAAAACGCATAATCAGTCGATCCATTTTCGCCATGACCTCGTGAAATTTTTGGTCAGAAAGAATCTGAAAAACTTCTCTTAAGTCGTTCCGGGCCTCTCTTAATCGTTGAAAGATGGCGTCTCTAACAAGCTTGTCGGATTCTCTGCGGAGCTCCTTTTCTTTGTAACCTCTGAAACCAGGAATTTCTGTAAGAATCTTTTCAGAAAGTCTCATTTCACGTTTGGCTTTTTCATAAACATTCATTTCGCTCAACAATTTCCCCTCTGGAAATAATGTAAAGACTGAAGGATTTAAAGTATCTCCTCTTTTAATGTTTATCAATACCTTTTTTTTTAAAAAAAAATGCATAGCTAATCAAGAAAAAATGGTCAAAAAGATCAGTTCGCAAAATAAAATATTAAATGACTGGTGTGCTGGCTGTAACCCGTCTTCTGTTTTAAGCAGCATTCGACTTCTCGGGCTACCTGCGTCTCGCACAAGCATTCATCGACGCTTGTTTGCCCTTCCACCCCGCAGGGCAGCCGTTTCATCGTTTCCCCATAGCCATACTTGGCGACTTAGCACGCCTCATTGTCACAGGCTAAGCGGACGTTCCGTTTCTGTTCTGGAGCCAAGGCTCTCGCCTTACGCTTTGCAACGTTGCGGTCTGTGTGGTGGACGGAGTTTCCTCAAACGCCTCTAACCTTTTGAAAGGTTGAGAAGTGTCCGGCAGCTGCTCACCAGCTCACCAGCCATTAACAATTTATGAAAAAAGTTTAGGATAAAGATTATGCTCTCTTTAAGGTAACTGTGTATGATATCTTATTGGCTTCCGGCTGAACCTAGTGACAGCGTTGACAGAGCCGCATATAGGGCATTTTGTTAGTTCTCTGAAAAATGTTTTTTCACATTTGTTGCAGTAGGTTAAGGTTCTGTCAAATGTGTAGAACCCAATTTTATGGTTTTTCGCTATCCTTTGAGTTGTGGCAAACAGCGTTTCAGCATCCGCTTCCGATTCTCCTAATGGAATCTTAAATAGATGGCTACCTGGAGTTAAAGCCTCAAAACGTGATTCTAAACTTAAAAGGTCGTCCAATGGCAGATTAGCCTCAAGAGGAATGGCTGTCATGCTGGTGTAATAAGGATTTTCTCTGCCACCAGACACATAGACGTCACCAAGCCCATATCTCTCTATATCTAGCTCTGCCAGCCTTTTCGCCGCATCGAAACTAGGCGTCAACCCTAACGCGAACCTTAATTTCATGTTTTTAAGGTAGGCTTTCTTTTCCTCTATGATATGAGTTAAGATTTCCTCAGCAAAATCCAAGGCTTCTTCTCCTTCATGAATCGATTTGTTTGTTACCGCATGGACAGCCTCGTTTAACCCAACGAACCCAAGTATGCATGTTGATTCTTGAAACCTAAGATAAGGGTCTTGGGCCTCCTTTGGCAACAAAAAAGATAGAAGCCCCTCTTGAGAACGTCTCAAAATAACTCTGCTTTTAATGTCTAAGGCTCTTAACCCCTTTTCAGTATAGTCACTTAGGATCCTGAAAAACTGGTCTTTCTCCCTTCTAGCCTCATAGGCTGCTCGTGGAAGGTTTAATGTTATATTGTCCAAACACCCAGTCCTAACGGTGTCAAGCTCCCAATCTTTCGTCCAATCGGCGGAAAACCTTAAACCATCAGCCGCATACGAGACCATGTTTGTCTCTTCAGAAACAAGGTTCGCGTAGAAAGGAAGGCCGCTCAAGGATAAATTGTGGGCTTCAAACAAAATCCTTTCCGCACCTGAATCCTTAAAAGTTTCAGGTCTCATTTTTACAATAACGCTTGGATTAAAAATTGGCTTAGCATTTCCCCTTTCTCTTAAACATTCCATGATCAGTGAAGCAACAAGCTGACTCTCTTCAATAAAATCTGCATAGACGCCAGAAGTTTCGCCTCCTGAACTTATAACATCTGCTTCAGAAAGAAAACTAGGTAAAACGGTTTCTAATCCAAGCGAAACTCCCGTCGGGACTGTAATGTTTGTTGTTTCTAAGAAAAGTCGAAGGCTATCTTTGATTTCATCTTTGGAAAGACCTTTGGCAAACGGAGCTAAAAATACATTAAAATAGTCCAATGCCTGTTCGTTCGTGACCTCAGCTGAAGCAAGATACAACATGCTAGAAATCAACGAAAGAGCTGACCTAAGGTTCCTAGGCGGTCTTAGTGATATTCGTTGATCCAAAAAATTTTTGAAAGTTAAACCATTTCTTAAGAAAACTCTCAGGTCGTGCATGACTCCATAAATTTTTAGAATCCATGAGCCGAGATTATTCAGGTATAACGAGCCAGATATGTGAGCGTCCGCTATGTCTCTTGGCAAAACGTTTAAAAGAGTATACTCCTCGATAACGCGGCTTCCAGCTGTAATCCTAACTTTTTCTACATCGTCTCCCCTGGCACTGGTCTCCCGCATAAGCAAAGATACATCGTACACGGGGAAACCGAGGCGGGTAAGCTTATGTCTATATTCTTCTAGGCCTCGTTCAATCAAGATGGCGTTTACGAACTCCCTGATTAATGGGGCAGTTAGATATTTAGTGCCGAGCTTCATCAATCGTTTCTCTGCTTCTCTTGAGATTTTCTGAGCTAGTTCAACTGGAACTTCAGCCTCTCTGACTAGGGATTCAGCTATTTTGTTCCTGTCAAAATTTTCTATTGCTAGTCTCGAGGTTCTGACAAGCAGTCTTCTTCTAAAAGCATTACTATCAAGTTCGTCAGCAAACTCAACCAATGTCTTGCCCATGTCAGTGAGTAGATATTTTTTTGTTTCAGGATCAGGCTCAATGAGATCCATTCCTGTAAGAGTTTTTAGATGATAGGCAAACCTTCCAGCGTCACGATTTGGACTTAGCTTCAGAACATTCATGATTTCAGTATAAGACATTGGTCCTCTTTCGTAAAGAAGCCTTAGAATGTTCAACCTTAAGGCTGAAGCCACTGCTTTGAGAACTCTTGCTCCTAACCTTCTTCTTCGAGCCAACTTTCTCACAGTTACCCTTTAGATTATTCGATTCAAATAACATCCTTTCTGGATTCTGAATAGGTCTTTTTGGTTAAAGTCAAATTCTTTACTATAATTACTTAAAGTATCTCGTTAAAAGATTTTGGTAACATCAATCTTTTTGAAAACCTAACCGTAATGTTTAGCTAAAAATATTTATACCGTCTCTGTTAATCATGTTCTATGCACTCTCAAACGACAATCAGAAGCCTCGAAGAAAAAGCGTTGGCTATTAGAAAAGGCATTATAGAAATAATGGCAAACGGAAAAAGAGGACACCTTGGAGGTTCACTATCAATCGCCGACATTATTGCAGCATTATACTTTCACCAAATGAGAATTGACCCTAAAAATCCAAACTGGGAAGACAGAGACCGCTTTGTATTAAGTAAAGGGCACAGCGTCCTCGCCCAATACGTTACGCTTGCGGAACTAGGTTTCTTTCCAAGAGAAGAACTGAAAAAGGTAAAGAAGATTGGCAGCATTCTTCAAGGGCATCCAGACAGGCTTAAAACGCCTGGAATTGAGGCATCAACTGGGTCGCTAGGGCAAGGACTTTCAGTTGCGTGCGGTATGGCTTTAGGAGCCAAAATCCAAGGGAAGGATTTTCGTACCTACGTCATTGTTGGTGATGGGGAAAGCACGGAAGGAATGATTTGGGAAGCAGCCATTTTCGCAGCTCATTACAAACTTGACAACTTAACTGGAATAACGGATCAGAACAGGCTTATGGCTTCTGGCAGTACGATCGTTGGTTCTCTGGTTCCAAAATGGCGTGCCTTTGGCTGGGAAACAAGAGAGATAGATGGGCATAATATGAGCGAAATTTTAGACGCGTTGGATTGGGCTTTAACAATTAAAAATCGACCAGTAATGCTGGTGTGTAATACTATTAAGGGTCGAGGAATTTCGTTCGTCGAGAACAATGTGGACTTCCACCATTGTGCGTTAACCAATGAGCAATATGAAAAAGCATTGAAAGAACTTGAAAAAGGAGGCAAAAAATAATGCAAAGTATGGAAGACATGAGAGATGCTTATGGAGAAGCGCTTGCCCAGATTGGCGAAGATCCACGTGTAGTAGTTCTTGATGCGGACTTGTCGCATTCTAATAAAACAGACATTTTCAGGAAGAAGTATCCAGATAGGTTTTTTGATGTTGGAATAGCTGAAGCTAACATGGTTGGAGTTGCAGCTGGGCTTTCACTTACTGGGCTTATCCCGTTTATCAACACCTTTTCAGTTTTTGCTGTTGGACGGGTTTACGATCAGATTCGAATCTCTGTGTGTTACCAGAAAGCTAATGTTAAGATTGTTGGAACAAGCGCAGGATTGTCTGATGCTCATGACGGTGCTACACACCAATCAGTAGATGATGTGGCATTGGCAAGAGTATTGCCAAACATGACAGTGGTTGCGCCATGTGACGGAATAGAGGTAAGAAAGGCTGTAAGAGCCATTTACGAACATTTTGGCCCAGTCTACTTACGGATCGATCGTATGCCAGTGCCGTTTGTTTGGGAATCCACGGAAAATTGTCAATTTAAAATCGGAAAGGCTAACGTCGTCAAAGAAGGCTCTGATGTTACAATAATTGCGTCTGGATGTACCGTTCACCTAGCTGTAAAGGCAGCTGACCTAATTTCCAAAGCAGGTGTGAAAGCTGAAATTTTGGACATGCACACAATTAAGCCCATAGACGAAGAAGCCATAATAAGGGCAGCTAAAAAAACAGGAGCCTTCGTAACAGTTGAGGAACATAGCGTGATCGGAGCTTTAGGGGGCGCCGTCGCAGAGGTTCTAGGCGAAAAGTATCCAACACCATTAGAACGGATAGGTATAAAAGACATGTTTGGCGAGTCAGCATTAGATTGGGATGAGCTTTTGAAGGCTTATGACATTACGGTCGAAGCAATAGTTGATGCTGCAAAAGGGGTTCTTCATAGAAAGTAATTCTTTGGTATATCCTAGAAGAGAATGTATCCGCCACAAACAGAGATGCATTGCCCAGTAACATAGTCTGAGAGGTCAGTAACAAGAAACTCAACAACTTTCGCCACATCTTCAGGCGTTCCTAGACGACCTAACGGAATCTGCGTTTCAAGACGTTTCGCAACTTCTCCCTTCCTTCCCTCTGCGACAGCTCTTGATGTAGCGATCCATCCAGGCGCTATACAGTTAACAGTGATGTTGTAAGGTCCAAGTTCAGCTGCAAGACAGCGCGTGTAATGTATAATCGCTGCCTTTGCAACACTGTACGACATAGCATTCAACATCTCAGAAGATACGTGCAGTCCTGCCTGAGAAGCCACATTCACGATTTTCCCGTACCTTTGTTTTTTCATCGGAACACTGGCAGCTTGACAACATAGGATTGTACCAGTGAGATTAACGTCCATTATAAACTGGTGATCATCCATTAGAGCTGACGACGGGTAAGTAACTGGTGTTCCAGCTTTGGCGCCAAGACGGTTAAGATTGCCTCCAGCATTATTGACAAGAATGTCGAGAGGCCCAAACTCCTCAAGCACTTGTCTAAACATTCCATCAACCTGATCTTTTTTAGTGACATCCGCTTTAATTCCTATTGATTTTCTTCCCATGTTTTTTATTTCATCCATCACTGTAGAGGCCGTAAGTTTTTCGTCATAATCTTTTGCTGAGTCCAAGTTAATGTCGTTCACAACCACGTCTGCCCCGATACGTGCTAGATGTAAGGCATAAGCTCTACCTAAGCCTCTCCCAGCTCCAGTCACTAAAGCTACTTTTCCCTGAAGTTTTAAAGACATAACCAACACCACTTTTCTAAACTTTTTTAACAATTTAAAACTTTAAAAATATCCTTAATTGCCGGTTTACCTCCTCCTTGCTGATAATAATGAAATTGTCTCAAACGCAACCTTCTTTTCATCAACCACAACAGTTTTGAAACCTCGCTTCGTAAACTGCTCGATAGTTTTTTCGATGCTGGAAAGTGTAGATTGAACTAGGAGGATACGCCCGTCACGTTTTAAATGCTTCGGCGCGTCTGTGATGAAGAGGCTGATTACTCTTCTTCCCGTTGCACCACCTGACCACGCATAATCAACCCAGCTGTTAAGGCTTTCATTTTTAATGGGCAAGTACGGCGCATTGAAAAGAATAAGGTCGAACAACACTTCTTCTCGTAATGGTCCAAAAAGGTCTCCTTGAATCACTTCAATTTTGTCGAAGACTCCATTAGCAACAGCATTGTACTTAATACATTTCACAGCGTTTGGATTAACATCTATCGCGACGACCTTTCTGGCTTTTTCTGCAGAGATGATAGACAAAATTCCGCATCCAGCACCAACGTCAATAACATCCTCGTTTGGATTAACTTCCAGATTTTCAGCGATTAGGAACGAGTCTTCTGTTGGTTCATAAACATCGCTAAAGACGGTGAAAGTAAAATCATCAAAAAACACCTTTTTTCCGTAAGATCTTTCCATAAAAAACCTCAAAACATTAAATATTGCAGTTATACTACGGATTTCACGTAATTGTATGCATATTTATTGGGAATTTAGGGTGGCACAATCAAATAAACCTTGGCATACACGTGAGAATTAGGATCTCATCATATTATTGGGTTTTGTAGAAGAATGTTTCATAAGATACGGTGAGAAGATAGGAGGCGTCACCAAATTCCATCAACCTTCAAATGAGTTAGATAACCCAGCGAACCAAACAATGGCAATGAAAAGATCTTTGGTATGTTGCTGATCGATAACGGAAAATCGCCAAATATGAGAAAGCCAATGCCAATGAGAAATAATGAATAAACGGTCAACGATCTGAAGTTATGAAAAGTTTCCGTCGTTCTCCATCTTAAATACACACCAGAAAAGAGAAGCCAAATAAAAACGGGCGCAAAAAGAAGCAACGCATATTTTTTATGCCACTTTATCGGTTCAATCTCGCCTTTCATTTTCCTGTTTACATACGCGGAAGGCAGGTCTGGAAGAAAATTACTGTAAAGAAAAATTAGAATGTTCCAAATTAACGAGTTAGTTGGATTCTCCCCGAAATAATAGAAAAGGGCAAAGCCGTATAGTATGATTATGGGCAAAATCATAAATTGGAAAACCTTCGAAAGCATACGAAGATGTTCAACTGTTTCCTTCTTCATATACCAAACTCTTAGCCTCGAGTTTACAGTTCGATTTAAAGATCTGAAAAATCCTAACACAGCATTGTGAAGGGCAGTATCCAAAACCATAAGCATGTTGTAAATAGCTGAAAATAGTCTCTTGATTTTAGATATTGCCAGTTAAGTCACCCTTTGATAGATGCATGCCTTGAGACTTATTTTTCTTTTGTAACTTATATCAATCGGAATATTAAGAACTCTCAAATTTTTTAGCAAGGAAACCGAAAAGATTAACACAACAAACTTACAGTTTACAATAAGTTTTTGATTGAACAACAAATCTCAGAAAAAGGGGTAAAACAATAAGGGTAATAAGCCTTAAATTGGAAGAACATGAAAGCATACCACAAAAGACCAAGTGACATTTCATGAGGAAATTTCCAGTACAGTTCTTGTGGCCTGTTTGTAGAAATCCTGAGCTCTTGAAGAGTTTCGCAAGAGGCGCGTACAGAAGATATGTTCAAGCAAAGTTGGACTATCGACGTGAAGATGGAGTAAGCCATTCACTTTGGATGATAAGTCCAAGAATCACGCATCGCTGCAACCACCGATGCGCTATCTGTGCACAATGGGGGGAAAGCGGTTACAATGCGAGAGATGACACTCCGAAGGTTACGGGTGAGGTGCCTCTCGAGGTTTACAAGAGGGTTGTGGACGAGGTTGCTCCGTTAAAGGTTCATTTCTACATTACAGGCGGGGAGCCTTTTCTCTACCAGCCGCTGGTTCCATTTGTAAACTACGTTAAGCAGAAGGGTCTCACTGTGCAGATAGTGACAAACGGCGTTGGACTTGAAAAAAATGCTGAGACAATTGTTGAAAACGGATGGGACATGATCTGCGTATCTCTAGATGGGCCTAGAGAAGTTCACGACCGATGCCGAGGAGTACAGGGAGCCTACGACACGGCTGTCAAAGGAATAATGAAGATTCAGGAACTGAAGAAAGAAAAGAAAAAGGTGAAACCACAGTTTTTCATGATTGCCACAATCTCCAAGACCAACGAGTCGATGCTGGTTGAAACCGTCAGAGAAGCAGAGAAACTGAGTCCAGACGGCATGGTAATCTACTACTCTTGGTTTACGAGAGAGTGGATTGGAGAAAACCACACAAGGTTATTTCAAGAGAAACTAAGCGTTGCACCGTTTGCGTGGAAGGGCTACGTCCGCGACACAACCAACATGGATATTGACAGAATTGCTGAACAGGTAAAAGTAATAAAGTCTGAAAAGTTCAAGATGCCCATACTTTTTGTGCCAGACTTGAAAACGGATGAAATTAAGAAATACTATCATGAACCAGAAAACTTTTTTGGCTACAAAAACTGTGTTACGCCCTGGTTTGAATTGGACATAATGCCTAACGGCGACGTTGTCACTTGCAGAGACTTCCCAGACTATGTTACGGGAAACATTAAAGAACAGAGCATTCTAGATATTTTCAATAGCGAGAAACATCGAAGATTCAGACAAGCCTTGAGAAGCTGCCAGAACGGCGTTTTCCCAATATGCTCTCGATGCTGCGGTTTAATGGGTTTCTAATCAATCATTATTTTTGTAGTATAGATTTTCGTGCAATTTTTTTGATAATACTCTTTAAACTTGTTCTTTTTCAACATAATTCCCCATTAACAATTTCAAGATTAATTGCTGTTAAAATTTAAATGAACCAATTGGCATGAAATTTTGGGGCGTCAACTGGGATAAGCATATATATTTTGTTCGATTCAAAGTGGTTTAACAATATTCGATTTGAGGCTGCTATTGAATACCATGGAGACCTGTCAATAATGAAGCCTGTGGACGTGGTTGTGCTCACTAAGAATAGTGAACGTTTGTTGAAAGAATGCGTTGAAGCTGTTTACAAGTATGTGCCTGTCAATCGCCTCATAATTGTCGATGGCTATTCCACCGATAAAACTTTCCAAATAGTGAACGAGTTTCAAGAAAAATATAGAAATGTCGTCTTTACACAAGATCGAGGTACACGAGGGGAAGCGCGGCAAAAAGCGATAGAGATGATTGAAACCGACTGGTTCATGTTTGTCGACAGCGACGTAATTCTATCAAAAGACTGGTTTGCCAAGGCTGAAAAACTCATAAAAGACGATGTAGGCGCAATATGGGGAATCGAAATATGGTCCGTACTGATGAAGATGAGAATTATTAACCTCTTTCTCAGGCTGACAATGAAAATATTTCACGGAAGGGGCGGAACACACGACCTTCTTGTCCGCCGCAAAGCCGTCGAAGGTATAAAGATACCACATTACTTGCACACGTATGAAGACGCATACATAAGATCGTGGATAATAAAACAAGGTTACAAAGTATTAGGTGTCTATGACCCTTACTGCATCCACTACAGACCAAACACGGTATGGACTTTCAGCCAAAACATCGGATTCATAATAAGCGACATAAAATACGCTCTCCGCAACCCTGCACTCATACTATCATATGGATTCTACGCCGCTATTGTTGCACACCAGATTCTATTACACAAATACAAGACAAAAAACGTACAGAACAAAACAAGAAAACCATAAAAATCCGCGCAAAAAAATAAAAATGGGGTCGTCGGCTAGCTTGGTTTAGGCTCCGAGCTTCGGGCGTTCGGGACCCTGGTTCAAATCCGGGCGACCCCACTTTTTGATAGCTGTTTATGTGAATTTTTTCTTTGTTTCACGAATAAATGTATTATTTTGTTCACAAAAGATATAAATAGGGCATGTATGTCTTAATTAGGCGTTTCGGAGGTTCGCATAGTGAGGGATAAAGTTTGGAGCCAGCTCCGTTCTAGGGAAAGCTGGTTTTCCTTCAGAGTTGAGGGTCAAGAAGGTTTCGATAGACTGTTCGCCGTCTGATCTTTTTCTAAGGATTCATGATCGTTGTGAGTATGCGTTCCTCCTAGAGTCAATGAAGGGGCCAGAGAAACTAGCTGATTTTTCTTTCGTTGGGTTCAAGCCTAAGAAAGTGTTAACCGCAAAGAACGGTGTAGTAACCTTGGAGGACATGGAATCCGACGAGGAGACTACTTTTACTGTGTCTGACCCCCTTGTTTTTTTGCGTGGGCTTATCGGTGTTCGAATCAGCAGTGGAAGGTTTAGGTTTGTTGGCGGCGCAGTTGGATACGTCTCATATGACGCGGTGCGCTATTGGGAAAGGATTCCAGACATCTCTGTGGACGACTTAAATTTCCCTGACTTTCACATGGGAATATACGATGATGGAATAATATTTGACCACGTCTCCGGCGGGAAATTCTACTTCTATCATGACGAGAATCGTTTACCCGAAATTGCTGGTTTTGCAGCTGAAACAGAGACGCCTGAACGCCTAACCTTCACAACGCCAAGGGTTAACATCGAAAAGGACCGATATGAGGAGCTGGTTCAAAAAGCTAAGGCATACATATCTTCAGGAGACATCCTTCAGGTCGTCCTCTCGAAAAGGTATGATTTCGAGGTTAACGGTGACCTCATCAGATTTTATTCGTCTCTGCGCAAAATCAACCCCTCGCCTTATATGTACTTTTTGAAGATGGGGAAAAAGAGAATTATCGGATCCAGCCCTGAGATGCTTGTTAGGGTTGACGGAAACTATGTGGAGACGTTTCCCATTGCAGGCACGAGACCAAGGTTGAAAGATGATGATGCGAACGCGGTTTTGGCCAGGGACCTTCTTTGCGACCCTAAGGAACGTGCTGAACACGTCATGCTTGTTGACCTGGCTCGGAACGACATTGGCAGAGTTTCAAGGTTTGGAACCATTGATATCCCGGAATTTATGAAGGTTCATGAGTACAGCCATGTTCAGCACATTGTTTCCTGTGTAAGAGGTCACCTCAGAAAAGACTGCGACTGCTTTGATGCTTTGAGAGCTGTTTTTCCCGCTGGCACAGTTTCCGGAGCTCCGAAGGTTAGGGCGATGGAGATTATTGAAGAATCCGAGCCAACGAGGAGGGGGCCTTACGCAGGCGCGGTTGGCTATTTTTCATATAATGGTAACGCTGACTTTGCCATTACGATAAGAACGCTTGTGGCTGAAGGTAACAGGTGCTCAATCCAGGCGGGGGGCGGCATAGTGGCCGACTCAGTGCCGGAGAAGGAGTGGTTTGAAACTGAGTATAAGGCTAAGGCCTTGATGAAGGCGTTGGAGATTGCGGAGGATTCGGAATGAGGGTTCTTGTAATAGATAACTATGACTCTTTTGTGTATAACCTTATTCAGTACATTGGGGAGTTTGGAGCTAAGCCCATTGTTTGCAGAAATGACAAGATAACCTTGGAACAAGCGGTAAACCTGCGTCCTGAAAGGGTTGTGATTTCTCCCGGTCCAGGCACCCCTGAGGATAAACGGTATTTTGGGGTTTGCTCAGAGATCCTAAAGTTCTTAGGACCAAGGATACCAGTTCTAGGCGTCTGCCTGGGGCATCAGGGGATTATCTCTACTTTTGGTGGAAAAATAATGCGTGCAAAGAGACTGATGCATGGTAAGACGAGTCTAGTAAGGCACGACGGCGGAGGCATATTTCGGGGGTTGGAAAATCCTCTGGTTGCTGCCCGTTATCACTCCTTGGTTGGAGACATGGATTCTTTGCCTTCATGTTTGAAGGTAACAGCTGAGACCGTTGACGACGGAGAGATTATGGGTGTAAGACACGTGAAGTATCCTATTGAAGGTGTGCAGTTTCACCCCGAATCCATACTCACAGCCAGTGGAAAGATGATTATAAAAAATTTCCTTAAGGGAGAATGAACCCATGATTAGGGAAGGCATTGACAAACTTGTCAGGAACATTGACTTAACCAGCGATGAGTCAAGAGAGATAATGAAGGAAATAATGTCTGGCGCTGCAACTGACGCTCAGATCGGAGCGTTCGTCACCGCTCTAAGAATGAAGGGTGAAACGGTACAGGAGATTTCAGCCTTCGCAGAGGTAATGAGAGAGTTTTGCTTAAGGATTCATCCAAAAGTTTCGGGGCGTCTCGTAGACACTTGTGGAACCGGCGGAGACAAAATTAAAACCTTCAACGTCAGCACTGTTTCAGCATTCGTTGTTTCAGGCGCAGGGGTTACCGTGGCAAAACACGGTAATAGATCTTTTACCAGCAAGTGTGGCAGCGCCGATCTGTTGGAGAAGCTTGGTCTCAACCTAAACCTGGAACCTGAAGATACTGAGAAGGTCATTGAAGAAGTCGGCGTCGGCTTCATGTTTGCTCCGAAGTTTCATCCCGCCATGAAATTTGCTGTGGGACCGCGAAGAGAAATTGGAATCCGAACAGTCTTTAACATTTTGGGGCCTCTTACTAATCCTGCTGGTGTGAACGCTCAAGTTCTCGGGGTCTACAGCAAAGAGTGGGTTCAACCTATGGCTTATGTTCTGAAAGAGCTTGGCTGTAATGAAGCTATGGTTGTCCACGGTTTAGAGGGGCTGGACGAGGTTTCCCCTACTGGTAAGACATTGATGGCGTGGCTGAAAAACGGCCAAGTTTCAGTAAAAGAGATAGAGCCAAACGATTTTGGGTTTAGGCCAATAGAACTTAGAGGTACAGGTGAGGCTTCACCTGAAGAAAATGCTGAAATTGCGTTTAAACTGCTTAATGACTTTTTAGACTGCCAAGATTCGAGAAGAACCATGGTGCTTCTTAATGCGGCTGCTGGTATTGTGGTGGGCGGCTTGGCAGACAACCTAGCTTACGGAGTTGAGTTAGCTGCTGAGTCGATTGAAAGTGGAGCTGCGTACGAAAAGTTGAGGATGATGATAAAAGCGTCAAATGGAGATCTTTCTATTTTAGAGGAGATGGAGAAGAGGCATGCCTGATTTTCTAGACATTCTAGCTCAAGACGCATTAAAGACAATTGGAGAAGGATACTATGAAACCTTTACAGAGGCACAAAGCCTTCATCTAAGCCTGAGAAAGGTAGTTCTTCAGTGCAAAAAGACAGCGATTATTTCTGAAATAAAGTTTTTTTCGCCGTCCCTTGGCGTGTTAAGAAAAAATGGAGGCATTGCACAGGTTGTTGGAGAAATGGAAGAAGGAGGAGCTGCTGGAATATCCGTATTGACTGAGCCCAAACACTTCAGAGGCAGGCCAGAACATGTTGCGGAGGCTAGGAAAAAGGTGAACATCCCAATTCTTATGAAAGACATTATACTGAGTCGCTTGCAAATTGATGCAGCTTACCGAACTGGTGCTGACGCTATATTGTTGATTCAGACGCTTTTCGATAGGGGGTATTGTGATGGAAACGTTCAAGATTTTATAGATTTTTCTCATTCAAAGGGGCTAGAGGTGCTCCTAGAAGTTCACACGAGAGACGAATTTATTTCTGCATTGAAAACCACTGCAGACTTGATTGGTGTAAACAATCGTGATTTAGGTACACTCAAGGTGAATCTTGACACAATCAAACGCGTTCAGATAGGCTCTCGCGCTGATAATAAGGTGATAGTTGCTGAAAGCGGCATCAGCAGCGCTGACGATATTCGACTGCTGCGAAAAATGGGTGTCAAAGCCTTTCTTGTAGGAACCGCCGTGATGAAGGCTGAATGTATAAAAATCT
>JAGTQS010000076.1:0-5723 GCA_018397055.1 Candidatus Bathyarchaeota archaeon
TCGAGTTTCCTTTCAGCGATTACGCTCCATGTGAAAACGAAATAGCCAAACACTGAGAGAATAACGCCCACTACTTGCACGTAGGAATCATGTGTGAATCTTAAGGGAAGAAGAAAACTGTTCAAAGACTGCAGAACGCCTGCAAAAACAAAAACCACGTATAATATTGACTCGGACCAGAAAAGCAACGTTCCAAACGCCGCTAACCCGAGGATGATGGTTTTCGGCGGTTCTGGTTCTTCCGAAGGTTCTGTTTTTGTCAGCGTAGCGTGCGTTTTTCTTATTCTGCGGCTATTCATCATGTTGCCCAAATTTACAAGGAGGAAAACTCCTAAGCATACGCCGAGAAACGCTGCGGTAAACGTTTCTGGCAACATAGTAAAACATACCAGCCACGAGGAAATTTATAATTTTTCTTGACCTTAATCGTAACTCGTTTCCAAGAATTATTATTGCTAAAACATACACCGAATTCGCAATTTATTTTTAAACCGTGGGGAAGATAAGTGAGAATTGTGGCGAATTTGGGGAAAGCTGCGGTAGTAACACCAGTGTACTTCTCGCTTGCTTGGACGATGCTTATAACTTATCAAACGTTTACGAAGACGGCTGTAAACTCGGTGGTTCAAGGTCTAAACCCAGTTCTTCCTGTGCTAGGCGAATGGCTGCTTCTGCGTGTGCAGCTTGTGGAGTTTATTCATGCTCTGGCTTGGATATTCGTTTTGACGTCTATGATTCCAAGTGTTCTTATCGGGAAGAAGAGAGGTGTTTTGGTTCATTTTTTCTGTACGTTGATGTTGAGTCTTATGGCTTTGTCGTTTGCAGATCTTCTCGGTTTAATGTTTGGTGCGCAGGCAATACAGCAGATAAATAGTTACGCTGTGATTTTGAATAATCCGTGGATTGCTGGTTTCTATTTGTCTTTGCCTTATATTTTGATGTTGGCTGTCGACTTCTACGGTAGAAAGAGGGACAAACAAAGTAGAGAAGAATTCACTGTTTCAGTTAGGGAAACGGAGGAAGCAGAGGAACCTGCACCAGCGCCTCAAGCCAGGCTACGTCCCTTTGCAACATAATCTGCACACCAACCAACAAATTTTGGGCATACCTTCTTCCGAACTTCTTGACCGTAAAACTTTTTCCGGCCCTTTTCTGTTCGAAGGTCGCACTGCGTAAGCGTTTTGCACTGGCTACTTCCGAATTCTTTTTCAAACTCTTTAACCATCTGCAGCACTTCATCATAAACAGCGTACCGTTTCTCCTTTTCCTCTGCCTTGTCGCATCCTCTCAGCAACCCGATAGCCATCACCGCTCCGCTTAGGGCTCCACAAACACTTCCTGATCTTCCAACCCCGCCACCGAACCCAGTGGCGATGCGAGGAATCACGGCATTTTTCTGTGCTAATTTTTCGCTTAAAGCAATCAACACAGCTTCCGCGCAGTTATAGCCAGAATCGAACAGTCGCATAGCTTTTGATGCTGTTTTCGTCACCATTTTTCTTTCATCTTCTAGACTTTTATTTTATCTACTTTACATTGCAGAATCGGTTTGTAAATTTTTCCTGTTCGGGAATTTATGTGAGAATGAAAAAAATAGGTCGAAAGGAATAAAGCGCTCAGTTTTTAGACGCACTAGTATCTGATGTAGATTTTGCCGCCGAGTTCTTCGACCACGAGTTTAAGGCTTTCTAACGCTTGACTCATCTTGTCGTTTACCACGTTCTGCCAACCTTCGCTGCCAGCGGGCACTTTGACTTCGATGAAGTAGTTGTTTCTTATCGAGGTCTTATTCTTCAACATCTTTCCGATAGCCTCCGACACACGTTTAGAATGTGATGTTGTCTGACGATATTTAACAAGTATGAAGTTGAAGTATGGATTGTATGTATTCGAAAGTCAGATTCAGAATAAACAAAACAATAATGTAAGCCCCACGCTTACTACCTTTAGTCTTAAAGGTGAAAATGAACGACAGCCAACAAGAAATCTGGCTTGCTATGAGGAATATATTTGCTTGCCGTTTCTAAAGACATCAACTTTAGGTACGCGGGCAGGCCATAAAAAATTCCTTTGAGGCCTTCAAGACCTCTTGTTCCGATCTTAACCTCGTAAGTGATATCCTTACCTTCTTCATTAACAGAGAATTTGTGAGTTGCCCCTTCTACGCTAATCTTGGAAGAGACAACCTGCCCATCATAGAAGACTGTTTCTTCCCCAGTTTTTGGATCTAATCTAACCTCAATAATGTGATTTCCATATTTAATAATGGGCATTTTC
This sequence comes from Candidatus Bathyarchaeota archaeon, assembly GCA_018397055.1. Lineage (GTDB taxonomy): Archaea > Thermoproteota > Bathyarchaeia > Bathyarchaeales > DTEX01 > JAGTRI01. Next base: position 2,278 of record JAGTQS010000076.1, read on the forward strand.
TTTCCCCTTTATTAGTTTTGTACAAAATATATAAGATTTTTCAAAAAAGGAAAATACTTACGTTGCCTATTAAAACCGAGAATTAAGTAGTTCGCAATGCTAGGTGCGGGGGGTTAGGTTTAAATCTCGGTTTAAATTCTCGGAATTTTCGTGATTCTGGCGAGCGCATTTACTTACAAACGAGTTTCCCTTTTTTCATTAAAAGCCCATCGTCGACTTCTATGCTGGGGTTGTGCAGGACAAAATCCCAGTGTATTGACGCTTTGTTTACTCCACCCAAGTGAACATTGTTTCCTATGGCTATATGGATTGTGCGAAGGGCTTTTTCATCGTATATTCTATAGCCTGTAAGCTTCATGCCATAGTTTATTCCAATGCCAAATTCCGCTATTCTATCCTTATCGCCTTCAGCCTTACCTAACAGATTTCCAAAAACATCGTTTCCTTTTTCAGCCTTGAAACTAACAACCTTTCCTTCTCTAAAACGAAGTTTAAGGTTTTGAATGTTGTAGTCTCTGAACTCTTCAACAGCAAGTACACCATTTGCTGAAGTCTCTATTGGAGCAACATAAACTTCTCCTCCAGGGACCTCTACTCCACATTCTTTTCCGCTCGAAAAACAATCTTCTAAGGTCCCGACTTCTACTCCAACATGCCGTTTATCAATGCTGAAGGTCAAATCAGTGCCTTTCGCGTCATAAACATGAATTTGCTTTTTTCATTAAGCTTAGAGGCCAACGCGTTTCCAAATCTTCGAATCTTGCTATAATTAACATTAACCGCTTTGATGAATGATTTAAGATACTGTTCATAGTTTATGCTCATGTATTCCATGCATTTGGCGGAGAGCAAATTTACATACAAACGAGGTTTAGCCTTTATTGCCTCTTCGACAGTGTCCCAAAACGAAATCATCGCTTTTCTGACACCTAGCGGAAACTTTTCTAAATCGTCAAACTGACTAAGCCATATTATTACGTTCGAATTTTCTAAAAGAGAACGCAAGTACTCTGGAAGAATGGCGATTTCATCTTCGCAAAGAATTTTCACATTTTTGAGAAAGATTTTTTCGTCAAACACCCACAAGTAAGGATACGCTTTCATTGCATACGATTCAAGCGTTATATGCTCAGCCAAAGTTTTGTTATGAAGACCGCATATAACGAGCACATTGAGCTTTTCCTTCAAACATGCTATGTTTGTTACTATGGCACGCGCAGCCTGTCTTACCAACTTCTCCATGGACAATTGTATCACTATTTTATCTAATGAGCTAACTACTATTTTTAATTTGCAATAAAGAATCCATAATGAACATGAAAACCGAGAATTTAAACATCAACCACAATTTTGGTGCAGGGGATGGGATTCGAACCCATGAACGCCTACGCGACAGGCTCCTGAAGCCTGCGCCTTTAACCTGGCTCGGCTACCCCTGCGTGTTTGTCGAGGGTTTATGGTTATTTTTTGGGAAGGTGTTACTTAAATCTGTGTTGCAAAAAGGTTCTTGTCGTGTGGTTTCTTAGCATGTTCCTCGACCGAATTGGGTGGAATAATTGTTATTGCTTAAATAGGGAAGATTGTAGTCAATACTTTATCTGTCAACAAGCGTCACCGGAGTCTTCGTCGATTGCAGTTGTCGTCACAAAAGGCGCTAAGCCTCACTCGCAGGTTTCTCTCACCAGCCACTCCGCTTCATGCGCAATGGTTCCTCACTCCACGGTGCAACTACCGATGCAGAAGTTGCGGAGTCTGGCGGGAAAAAACCAAGACATCCGAAGTGTCAGCCGAAGAGGTCAAGGCGGGGCTGGCGGCGCTAAAGAAGGTCGGCGTCGCAGAGGTTGTGCTTTCCGGCGGGAACCCGCTCTTAAGAGAAGACATAGACGAAATAATCGCGTATTCTTCTAGGCATTTCATCACAACCGTCTACGACAACGGGAGCATGGCGGTCAAGAAAATCGACGCCTTGCGCAACGCAGACTTCGTCGCCATCTCGCTGGACACTTTGGACGAGAAGAAGAACGACTACATGCGGGGCGTCAAGGGCGCATGGAAGAACGCAATGAACGCCATCGAAACACTCCACCGAGAAGGAATCAACGTCGGCGTGGCGCCGACGATTTCCCAGTTGAACCTCTACGGGATGAAAGACTTCACACGATATTTCACTAACCGCGGGGTTCCCGTGTGGTATGCAGTGTATTCGCACGATGATACCGACGACTCGTTGTTCGGCATAGGCAAGAAGAATGATGAATTAGAAATTGTAGACAAGAAAGCCATGGCAAAACTTTGCGACACGTTGCTGAGCATGAAGAACGAGAGAAAGGGCATCTTCATAACCGACAAAACCCTCGAAGCGCTAAAACAATTGTTCCTAACGGGTAAAAGAACATGGAAATGCAGGGCCCTGCAGAATTTTCTCATGGTCAACCATCTCGGTCAAGTCTCTGGATGCCACTTGTACGAACCCGTCGCCAAAGTGACAGAGCTTCCAAAAGTCTGGAACAGCCAAAGATTCGATGCTTTACGCGCAAAATACAGCGCTTGCCAAAGATGCACGTACGTCTGCTACTTGTTCTACTCGATACATAAGGGAGTTTACGGCAACCTCGAAATCCTGAAAGACCAGTTCAAAAACGCCGGATCAATTATCGCAAGAACGTATGAAACAAGACACGCCTTCGCCGAGAATTCCATGTCTGGAAGAGACAGAGAAAAAACGCTTCTGATCGGCGGTTCAAACGCGGGCGGTTCTATGTCGTCGAGTCCAATCATGCCGTGCCATTTATCCTTGAAATACACCGCGAAAAAGACGCTGTAGCCGACGATTTCTTTGCCGTCAGCCTCGAAAATCCTGCGCGGTCCCGAGTCTTTGGGCTTTTTCAGTTCCAGAATTGCTGGAAGAAGAAGCACGATGAAAAACGTTGCTGCGGTTATCACGAGCATGGCGAGGATTTGAGGAGTCGATATCGGTATCGGAATCATTGACCTCTTTGCCTCTATTTGCGTGCACAGGCAATATAATGGTTTCCGTAGCCGTTGTGAAGCGTTTTTTCCCATCGGAAGTGTTTCTTGCCCACGATTCTTGACACGCACAACTCGAGGAACACTTTAGTGCAGATTGCGATGTTTATGAAGAAGGTTATGAAAAGTAAGGGGATAAGCCAGTAGACGCGGGTGCGGTTGTCCAAGTAGGCGCCGACGCCTATTTCAAAGAACGGCGCAAAATTTCCCACGGTGCTGTACAATGAGAGAGGAACAAGCGCCCAAAGCGATGAAAACCAAGAGGTTGGACTGGTAAAATACAGAGCCACCCCGACCACCCAAGCCAGCAGAACGATGAGCGGAAGGAAATAAACGTTGAGCAACAATAGCCCGTCTGTCTTCTCTCTGAGGCTTAGATTCCGGCATAGGAAAAACTTGAACAGATGCTTAAACGCAAC
>JAGTQS010000076.1:5755-5897 GCA_018397055.1 Candidatus Bathyarchaeota archaeon
GTTGCCAGTAAGAACGCCAATCTTCCACGGCTTCCTCGTAACTCTCCGCGTCGTTCACGTAACGAACCTTAACACCCGCCAAGTAACAGCGAAACGTCAGGTCTGTATCCTCTGCAAGAGCCGTGCAGTCCCAACCGCCAAA
>JAGTQS010000077.1 GCA_018397055.1 Candidatus Bathyarchaeota archaeon
ACGACACCATGACAAACATAGTGTGCGGATTAACAAACTTCAGAATAGCAGGAACAATAACTGTCTAAAAACAAAGCATAAAACAAACATAACACGCAAAAACTCCCAAAAAAATAATTACGACTAAGATCTAATATTTTATTCAAGGTATTTTATGTTGAAAAATGGAGCGCACCAAACTTTGAGTGAAGCAAAAATTTTTCCCCGCAGGCTAAGTTTTTCAAAAATTTGCGACATTTTGGTCGGCTACTTGAATGCTGGCGCTGACAACCAGTTTGTAGGCGTAAGTGAAGTTGTTGAAAAATCAAATGTTACCCTTCACAACATTAGTCGAAACAATAATTTCCTGAAAAGCTGGAACTTCGTTGAAGAAAAAGAAAATGAGCCTGGAAAATACAAACTAAACCGTGAAGCTGCTGAATTCGCATATGCATACAGAATAGACCCAAACGGAGAACAAACAAAACTGATACTTAACAAGATTTTATCCAAAGACCCGGTTTTGACAGCCTTCGTCGAACGAATCCGCCGTGAAAATCTTAGTCGAGACACAGTCTTAATTGAACTTCCAAGAGTCATAGGAGACCTCCGAGCCGACAAGGTTGGTCTCTCAGCCTTTCTGGATATGATGGCCTACGCCTTTAGGCTTGAAGAGCTCTCTGTGACGGGGAAAATCTTGAGGCCGCCTAAGGAAACTCGAAGGACAGTGAGAGCAGCAACGAAAGTAGAGCCTACTGCACCAATAATCACAGCTAAGTCTCCATCTGCAAATATTTCTATAAACCTAACAATAAGCCCTGAAGTAACACCTGAAAAGTTAAAAGAATACATAAAGGCCATACTTGAGGCCTATGCTGAACACTATAAAGAAGAGTAATTGAAACGTCAGCCAACAGATATTTCGATCATGCACGAAAAAATTAACCTAAAAAATAGTTTAATGAAGTGACTTTTTTTTCAATTTGGATAATCTTTCCTTAAGAACCGCGTTCACTTGGTCAGGTTTCACTTTGCCTCGATATTTTTTCATAACGACTCCCATGAGAAATCCTAGTGCACCCTCACCTTTTGTTCTCACCGCATCTTCATTGTTTCTGATTATTTCGTCAACAACGTTAGACAGTTCTTGTTCAGAAATTATTGATAATCCTAAGGCCTTGATAGCCTCGGATGGTGAGCTGCTCTCGTTCTTCGTGAGCCACGTGATAATTTCTGGAATGGCCTCTTTAGATGTCTTCTCTAAGCCTAGAAGCTCGAAAACTCCTATGAGCTGGTCATCAGTCACTTTGTCAACCTCGACTCCGTCACGTTTAAGAGCTTTGAAGGTTTCTGTAAGTGTAGCTGCTATAAAAGTTGGTGAAACCTTTGTTCTCTCAACTAACTCGTCAAATACGGCAACATACTCGGAGTCCTGAAGCTGCCTCGCTAACTTCTCGTTCAACCCATACTTTTTAATCAATCTTTCAACCGTTTTTTCCAGCGGTTCTGGAAGCTGTGAACGTAGTCGAGAAACATAATCCTTCGAAATCGTAATGGGCGGAACATCCGTCTCAGGATACATTCTGGCAGCACCAGGTCTCGGCCTCATGTACCGCGTTGTTCCGTCAGGATTCGAACCTCTAGTTTCTTCAGGAACGCCCTTTAAAGCCTCTCGAGCTCTTTCGGTTACCGCACGCAACGCATCAAAGGCGTTTTCTTCAGTGTCAGCAACCAAAACAAAGGCGTCTTGCTGTTCAACTTTCAATATCCGTTTTATTAGACAAAGTTCGTCTTCTGCTAAACCATATGATGCAATCTCGTCAGAATGAATGATGCCGCCAACTCGACCCCAAAACCTCGCCCTGTCAGCCATTTCAGTTCCTAGCCTCAGGTTAGGAATCAACTCTTTACCGAGAAGACCGGAAAATTTTGGCAATTTCACTGCAAAAACTTTTTTGCCTTGACCGATGGCCTTTTGGATGACGCGGCATCCGGTTTTTGCTAAATCAGACGTTACATCGGCAGAATCGTCTCTTATTTCGTCCTCGCTTAGTCCACGCTTTTTCAGCTCGTCTCTTATGCTGAGAAGGCTGAGTTGACGTTGAACCTCAAATTCAACAATTTGCGAAATAAGGTCTAGCTCTTGAACGCCTTTAATCTCAATCAAGGCGCCGTCGCTGATTGACACGTTAAGGTCTTGTCGGATTGTCCCGATTCCACGTTTAACCCTTCGCGTAGCTCGCAGAATACGCCCAATTGCGTAGGCAACTTTCCTTGCTTCCTCAGGCGAGTATATAACTGGCCCTGTTGTCACCTCGATGAGGGGAACACAAAGCCGGTCGATGCGGTAACGAACCGTTAAGCCGTCTGCTCCAGTCTTCCGCGCAGCGTCCTCTTCTAAGCTTATGTGCTGAATGGGAACTGTTTTTCCATCAACAACAATTGAGCCGTTCATCCCGACAACGCATGTTCGCTGAAAGCCCGTTGTGTTCGAACCGTCAATCACAACTTTCCGCATCACATGAACCTCGTCAACCGGCTCCGCGCTTGTCATCAGAGAAACCAAAAGGGCAGTTTCCAAAGCTTCACGGTTCAGCTCGTGCGGAGGCTCCTCGTCCATCTCCACAAGACACGAAGTTTTGCTGTCTGCCTCGTACAGGATTTTAACTCCCTTCAGAAACTCAAAATATGCAGCTGGATCAGTTTGCCCCAGTTCGCTTTGAGTCGGCCTTAGCCTTCGCAGAAACGTTATCTCAGGTTCTCCTTTGAAAAGGTCAGGCTTACATGCGCAGAACAGCTTCTCTTTAGTGGCGAGCTGCTGGTGACACTCCAAGCCTACTTTTAAGCCCACGGCGGAAAAATCAACCTTCATATTTCATCGTTCTCCAAAAATTCACATTCAGTTCGTGTCAACCGTCCTTGAGGAGATTTCATAGGCCAAATTCGTTGCTAAAAGATCTTTGGCTTTTTCTTTATCCTGAGTCTGCCCTAAAATCCACATAATCTTGACAAGAGCGGTCTCCGCAAGCATGTCTTGAAGCGGAACTACTCCCATCGCAACCAAGTCTCGACCTGTGGTGTAAACGTTCATGTTCACCCTTCCCCAAATGCACTGCGAAGCCATGGCTACTAACACGCCTTTTTCAATAGCTTTTTTGATGCTGTGAAAAATGGCTTGGCGAACGTGACCAAGCCCGGTTCCTTCGATAATGATGCCTTTGTAGCCAGCCTCAACGTGCCAGTCGATGATTTTCGAATCCATTCCGGGATAAAACTTTATCAACGCGACTTTTTCTTCGAACTTAGGTTGCAAAATGAGGCTCTTTTCCTTGTCTCGTTTCAGGTAATCGTCTGTCAACTTGACTATTTGGCCGTCTAAAACTTTCGCAATTGGCTGAGCGTTAACTGTTTTAAAGGCGTCCCTTCGGCTTGTATGAAGTTTTCTCACCTTCGTTCCTCGATGCAGAACTATGGATTCGTCGGATATTGTCTCATGCATGGCAACAACAACCTCGGCGAACGGCGCCTTGGCTGCTGCTGAAACAGCTCCGATAAGGTTTGAAGCTGCGTCTGAGCTCGGTCTGTCTTCTGACCTTTGTGCCCCCACGAGGACAACTGGCACAGGAAGATTTCGAAGCGCAAAACTTAGAGCCGCCGCAGTATAGCCCATTGTGTCTGTGCCGTGCGTCACAACGACCCCGTCTACTCCTTGGGAAATGTGCTCTGCAACCGTCACAGCGAGTTTTGACCAATGTTTAGGCGTCAAATCTTCGCTGAAGACGCTGAAAAGTATCTGCGTATCTATCGCCGCAACGTCGGAAAGTTCAGGTACAATGCTGTAAAGGTCGCTTGCTGAAATTGCAGGCCTGACAGCGCCTGTTCTGTAGTCAACTCTGCTCGCGATTGTTCCCCCAGTGCTGATAATCGAGACTTTTGGAAGACCTGGTTTCTGAGCGGGTAATGCTGGCGGAGTGAAGGCGGGCGCTTTCTCGACGCCTATTTTTGTAACTTTGGTTTCTTCGGTTACTTCAACTCCGATGTTGTACCCTGATCTTATTTTGATTACGATGTGCTTGTCGTCTCCAAGTTCAGAACGTGGAATAAGTATTCCTTCATATGTGATGTCGCCTTTGTTTATGCGGATGAGGTCGCCTACTTGGACTTTTGATTTTACGAGGACGTCTAGAACTCTTCCTTTGTAACCTGAAAGACTCTCATTCATTTTTCTAATCTTCCGTCGTATTACGGACTAAGTATTCTGAATATTGGATATGTTATTCCTATGCTGAATAAAAAGGTTCGAGTCTAAAAAGTCTCAACCTATTATGTTTTTAACCGTTTTAACTATGCCATCTGCGTCTATTCCTTGCTCTGCAAGAAGCATCTCAGGCGGTCCGGAATGTGGCATTTTCCTAACAGCAAGTATAGTTGGCCGTAATCCCAATGTGGCGACGGCTTCTCCGATTCCTCCCTCTGGATAATGGTCTTCAACAGTTACGATATGCCCAGTTTCTTTAGCAGCCTTAGTTAAGGTTGCTACGTCTAAGGGTTTAACAGAGTAACAGTCTATAACCCTAACAGCAATGTTGTCTCGTGCAAGAATTTCATGCGCCTTCAAGGCTTCGTGAAGGGTGACGCCGGCTGCAACAATTGTCGCTTTGTCATTTTCTGTTTGCCTAAGAACCTTGGAGCCGCCGATGTGGAACTCCTCTGCGTTGTCATAGATCACGGGAGTCGAGGGTCTCGTGGTCCTAAGGTACGAAATGCCCCGGTAATTAGCCATCAGGCACGTAAGTTTTTCGCTGCTTACGGCGTCACATGGGTAGAGAACTACGCTGTTGATTATGGCCCGGAACATCGCTAAATCCTCAAGCCCCATCTGAGAAGGCCCGTCCTCGCCAATTGAGGTTCCTGCGTGAGAACCTGTGACTTTCAGGTTTGCTCTTGAATACGAAGCCATCCTGAACTGATCGTAAGCTCGAGACAAGAAGCATGCGAAGCTTGAAAGGAACACGTGTAAGCCGTGAGTCTGCAACCCAACCGCTATGCTGACCATGTTCTGTTCAGCTATGAAACACTGAAGGCTCCGTTGGGGGAACTCCTCGAAAAAGTTGATGGTGAACGTGGAATTTTGGACGTCGCCGTCAAGAACCACCATGTTTTTATCCATTTTTCCCAGCTTTTGTAAAGCCTTGCCATATGCTGCTCTGGTTGCCACTTTTTCGCCCAGTTTATAGTTTGTCTCAATCGAAAATTTTTGCTCGGAATTGCACGGCAGTACGGCTGCTTTGACAAAATTTGACGGCTCATAATGAATATTCTTAATTCCAGGTGTTAACTCGTTTTCAGCTCTTATCTGCTCTTCTTTTGTTAAGGGTCTTCCATGTCGTCCATCAGCGTTCTCGAGGAAGCTGACGCCTTAACCCTTCACTGTCTTTGCAACGATGAAAGAAGGCCTGTTCGATGCTTTGGCCTTGCTGAAGGCTTCTAAAAGGTCTCTAACATCGTGACCGTTGCAGACGAAAACGTCCCAGTCAAAGGCTGCAATCCTCTTAGCATACGCGTCCACTTGCCACTCATACAACGTAGGTCCACTTTGCCCAAGCCTATTCACATCAACAACAGCAGTTAAATTCGAAAGTCCCCGTCGACCTGCAAAGTTGATTGCCTCCCACACTGAGCCTTCAGCCATCTCCCCGTCGCCCAAAAGAACGTAGACTCTACGATTTATGTTGTGCAACTTTTTTGCATATGCCATGCCCACGCCGATAGCTAAGA